>JAGDCK010000196.1 GCA_017958585.1 Lachnospiraceae bacterium | reverse complement strand
TCATCATCCACCACAAGCTTCATAAGGACCGAACGTGTATCACTCTCTGCGCCGCTTATGTCAACCGTAAAATCCGTCACATTCTTTGCAAGGACATTACTCCTAAGGACACTTACAGCCACCCAGTTTCCATCGTCATTAAGTGCACTCTCATCGCAATAAATGATCTTTGCAAGCTTATCATAGGTTATGGTATAAGCGTTTTTCTCATTGTATACTTCCAGGACCTGAACGGAAGCACTCTCGTCTCTTAAACTTATTCCCCTGGCGGTCTCGCTTATGACGTCAGTCAGCCAGTTGGAAGCATCCTCCGCCTCTGTGACGGTGTTTACTTCCTTTTTGGTCCTGTCAAAAAAGTTGCCGGTAACTGTGATAAAGCCAAAGACAGCACTACCCACTATCGCCAGGATGACGATGGTGACCAGCATTTCCACTAATGAAAATCCTCTGTTGTTCAATGGCTTCAAATCACGTTCTCCTTTTATTTCAAATTACAATAAATTATTCCTTGCTCCAGTTTTCATAGGTCACAAGGTCTGTTGTGGATATAACTCCGTTTGATGCGCTGTCACTGCTTCCGTACAAAAATACTCCATCCGAAAACAGGTTGATCGCAGGATAATTGTTGCCGTCTATAAATCCTACGGTGGCTTTTAATGCCTGGCTTGCCTTTACGGTGTCTGCAGTCACATTTACTCCGCCTGAAACAGTAACTCCGCCTCCTGCAATGATGATGCCCTCATATGAGCGGTCCACCTCCACATCCCCTGTGGCGATAATTACCTTGATATCCGCCCAGGTTGACACATCACTTTCGTGAGCTGAAAGCCTGTAGGGATTAGCTCCGTTATTTACTATGACAACACCCTGACCTGCAGGCTCATAGGCTATTTTTTTGTCCCCCACATTGGGAACAACGGTATTTATGGCATTTTTATCTATGACATTGTAAAAAATACCCCTCGCCGCCTTCTCGCTTGCGGCTTCAGAACCAATGTCTGCCGTGGAAAGCTGGGTGCAAAGCCTTGTGTAAGTCTCAAGATATTTGTCAGACTCAGCCTTTAACTCACTCTTTGAATCCGTGGTGGAAGTTGAGGTTTCAAGCACATAGGAACCGTTAACCTTTCTGAATACGTTTCCTGCAAGGTTAACACGAAGCATGGAATCCACGGGAAGCTTTGCATCGGCTATATAGTGAGCCAGATATTTGTCCATCCTCTCCTTGTCAGCATTGTAATAAGCATTAAAGAAATAATTTGCTCTCTCAGCGGTGGAGAATGTCAGATAATAATACACAAGCATCACTCCGCTTTTATTGGAATAAACTTTTGTGTATCCGTTTGCATAATGATCCATTGACACACCAAGGAGGCTTGATACCACACTAAGATCCACCTCTGTGGCACCAGCAGTCTCTGCGGGAGTATCGATCTGGTCGTATGCCACGGGATTTGAACCGAACATGCTCTTTCCATCCTTTACCCACAGGCACTCCGGAGGAACCAGATAAGCTATCTGATCACTCTTTGCAGCCAAAGACTCTCCCATGGCCACATTGGCATTTGTAAAGGTTGTTCCGCCGTTTACTACAGTTCCTTCGGTCTTTATAAAGCTTCGTCCTCCCAGATAAAGCTTTGTGATCCCCGACATGTCGATCCTTGCATTTAAGCCGTTTACGATAACGGCACTGCTCTCCGATGCCAGGTTTTCATTGTATCCGTATCCGTAGTACTCGCCGCTTAATGCAGCATTTGAACCGTTTCCAAGGAATATCAGATCATCCCTCACATACATATTCGCGTTGGAGTTCATGGTGGAATTGTCCACCACGATGTTCCTTGCCCAGATATCCGGGGAGGCATCTATTGTGAGAGCCTGTCCGGATATATTTAAATCTCCGTCAGTTATGATCAGATCCGTTCCCGTGATCCTGGTGGCTCCATGACCGATATTGATACCTTCCTCGCCGGCATAAATATTACCCTTCACAGTGGTGGCACTGGTGATATCAACTCCTTTGTTTGCAACTATACCAAAGGAAATGATGTCAGGGATCTTCATGGAATCCGTGAAATTGTATGATGGAACATTTAATTTGATGTCTGTCTCTATAATGGATATCACTCCTGTGGGTGATACGTAAGTCACTCTCACATTTTTAAGCACAAGTCCATCGGAAGCAGAGACCATATTGCCATAGTCCCTCCTGTCTGTATTTCCCACCATGGAAGAGATCCTGGCACCATACCCACCGGTACTGTCCCATTTGGTATCCACCAGAAAATCCTCAAGCTTTGCGATATTGAAATAGTAGTCGGAACCTGCAATGCCAAGGGCTTTTCTCAACTCCGAAACATATACATATACAAACTCGTCGCTTCTCTCATCGCCGTCGTAGTTTTCGTATTTTTCAAGTACGTTTAAGTAAGCGCTTCCGATACAGTCGGATACCACATTTTCGAGTCCCGCTCTCACTTCCTCCAAAGCTCTCTCCGCAGAATAAAAGTTCTCCTTGTTTGCGGACTGGGCAAGCCTGATCCTATAGTTAAAAAGTGCAAGATACAGTATCAGAGTGGTGAGCATGGTGGCAAATGCAACTGCTATGATCACAACAACAAGCGAAAAGCCTTTGTTGTCTTTTATAAATTTTTTCATGCTCATCCTCCTTTCCTGCAGTTTTGTTTCTCAGTTTGTCTCTTCAATTGCTTTCCTGATAAAAATCAGTTTTTATCTCTATTAGTATTTATCTTTTTTATTCATTAAATCCTAATTATCGATCTCTATTATGAATTTATCCTCATCAAAAGTATTGTCCTCGTCATTATAGGCATCCTTTTGATATACTTTTAAATTTATGCTGTAAATTCTGGATACGGACTCGTTTTTAACAATATCTCCGTATCTCATGAGATTGGTGGCTGACACTCCCGTAAGACCGTTGTAGGTATATACTGTCTTGTCCGTCTGGGTGTAATCCCTAAGTCCCGCTTCCTTTTTTCCGAGGTTTTGTCCGAAGTTTGAATAGATTCCCGTCACCGCCGTATTGTATCTCTCGGAAGTACTGTTTGCCTCGGAGAGATTAACTCCCGCCACATAGGTGGTTTCCCTGGATGCAAGATCCGTTCCGCTTACCTGCTTTACAAAAAAGATATTGCAGTCAACCTTTGAATAATTTAATACATTGAAAATGTCCTTTACGGAACCTGACCTGGAATCGTAATTTGGAGTGTATAGGAAATAAATGTTTCTAAGCTCGTTCGTTCCGTCACTCAAATACAGCTCCATGGTCTTACTGTAGGTTTTTTCCGTGGGGGCAACCCTGGAAAACTCATCCGTGTATTCGATCTTTAAGCTAACCCTCGTCAAGATTCCCACAGGCTCTATGGTAAAGGTCATGGTACGTTTTAATGAATTTGCAAAATCAGTTGCTGTCGCGGGAGAACCGCTCCTTCCTGCAAAATATCTGCTGCTTCTGTCTGCAAACTCTGCATATACCCTGTTTTCTGTGTCCGACGTAAGGGTATAGAGCACATCCTTTTTCAGGTCTATGTCCGTGATCTTTGTAAGCTCCTCACTGTTATAATTGTCCACATAATCCCTGGTGTCGATGGTGGCAAATATATCATATTTTGTGGAATCCACATCCTCATCAAGAAGCGCAAAATAGTATACGCCGGAATCGTTTTTTACAAACCTTAAACCTGTTCCGTCGTTAACTGTACAAAATCTGTCTGATTCTCCTGCAGGAGTGACGTTTTCATTTATCAAAAGCTCTCTGCAATTACCTCTTTCCATGAGACTTACAATGCCATCACCAAGCTGCAGAGGCCTTAATCTCTCAAAAATATCCTCCGCCGCTGCCGTCGCCTGCATGACTCTTCTGGCTCTGCTGTTGGTATTTGCGGCAGTTATAAAAGAATGCAAAAAAGGCGATACTACTATCGCCAAAATTGCAATCGCCGCAAGTAACTCTACCAAGGAAAAACCCCGATTGTCTTTAACTCTATTAAATTCAGTCAGTGCTGCTTTCTTCTTCAAGTTCCTCGGAGTCCTCCGTAGTGTTCTGTGTTCCGGATTCAAAAGTCTTGAAAATATTATCGGTTCCTTCAACCACACCGTTTATGATAGGTCTCTCATAAACTGCGCCGGTTCCTGTCATACTGTACATTCCCGCTGTCAGGTTTCCTGTGAGGTTTCCTGCGCCCTTATTGTAGGAAAGGGAAATGCTGTGGATGGATTTTTGCCACTTATCTCCAATGACATCCTCCAGAGCATCTTTTAGATCCTCATATCCGCATTCAAAATTGACTTCCAGACCATGCTCATAGAGATATATTCCGTCATAGTTTGCATCTGTGGCAGTAATGGTCTCACCCTCCGGGGTAAGCCTGTCATAGGTGGGATACTGGGTTTCAAGTCCCGTCACATCCCTCATGGTTATCCCTGTAACAGTCAGGTCATGCTTTGCCCCAAGACTGTTCACATACAGGATGATATCGCTTGTCATGATATCTGCGGGATATGAAGACATGATATTCTCACTGTCCTCAGTGTAGTTTTTAACATCAGTCGCATAATGCTCGGATTCATCAACCAGTTTCTCAAGGGAAGAGATGGTCCTGTTGATGGCAAGAGTCTCATTCTCTATGCTCTCTGTCATATCCGTAAATCTCACATATACCAGGCTGTATACCGCAACAAGTACCAATACTCCAATCAGGATGGTCAGTAAATTTTTGTCTCTTGCAGATAATTTCATTACTGAATCCCTCCTTCCAAAGTATCGTCCGTGCTTTCAGCCGCGGCCTCAGCAGTATCACTCTCAGTCTCAGCGCTTTCTGATGCTATCTTATAAGTGCATTGAACGCTGAATCCGACTCTTGTCTCACCTGCATCATCGCTTGTCTCATTAACCGAAGTAACGCTTACGTCGGACAATGAGTCGAAGGTCTGCAGAGTATTAATCACAAACGCTGCCTCCCTCATATCTTCAACTTCCACAGACATGGTGACTGTGTACTCATCACAGATAAATGAGCTTACTGTGATATCTGAAGGCATCTTTTCCTCCAGCTCTTCGATGAATGCCACAATCTCTTCATTCCTGTTCCAGGTCTTGTCATTTAATTCATTTAAGTACTCATTCTTTGCCTTTGTATCCACATAGGTGTTGTACTCTTCGATGACATATTTGAGAGTATTAAGATACAAAACTCTCTCATCCCTCTCGGTCCTTGCCATAAGATATGGGATCACACCCGCTGCGGCAAGTAACATACTTCCCAGGATACACATAACGTGGATCAGCACCGGAAGACGGCTTGTGCTTACGCCTTTAAGCTTTGATCCATCCTTTTCATCCTGTGTGAATCCGATGGGCGCGATGGTACCTCCGATATTTCCGATATAGCGGTTAGCCTGCCCGCCCTTTATACGCTTATCTCCCACAATATTTCCGGGAACGATTAACTGCGAAGCGGTAATTCCGGTGGCATCAAGGATTATCTCCCCGAGACCCTTGGCTGCCCCGCCGATACCTGTCAGATAAATATTGGCAAT
>JAGDCK010000195.1 GCA_017958585.1 Lachnospiraceae bacterium | reverse complement strand
TGAGCATCTATGGTGAGGTCCTTTACATTCTTTAACAGACCCTTGATGAACTGGTAAGCGGGCTGAACTGTTTCAAAGCCATGAAGAGGAATAGCATTCTGAACTCTGGGGTCGTGAGCATCAAAAGTGATGATGTTGTCAACGCCCATAGCAACCAGCTCCTGAAGAGCCAGTGCACAGTCCAAAGATTCTCTGGCTGTTCTCTTGTGCTGTCTGCTCTCATAGAGGAAAGGCATGATAACGGTGATACGTCTTGCCTTACCGCCTACAGCAGCGATGATACGTTTTAAATCCTGATAGTGGTCATCGGGAGACATGTGATTCTCGTGACCTGCAAGATTATATGTCATGGAATAATTCAATACATCTACCAAAATGTAGAGGTCGTTACCACGAACGGATTCAAGGATCATACCCTTTGCCTCACCTGAACCGAAGCGGGGAACTTTTGCCTGCAGGAGATATGAGTCACGCATGTAACCTGCAAAGGCAAGTGACTCTTTGTGCTCGCTTTCTCTTTCGGCACGCCATTTTACGAGATAACTGTCAACTTTCTCCCCCAAAGGCTTGCAGCCTTCCATAGATATGATACCCAGAGAACCAACGGGAATGGTCTCAAGATTTCTTTTTTCTTCACGGATAGCCATGAATTATCCTCACTTTCTTTTAAGCTGATTGATAAAAACCGCTTAATATAATATAACGATTATACCACATTTGCAACTGGTTTATCCGATTTTTCTGTACATACGGACATCCGGACCGGAAAGCTTGCAAATCTGATAATTGCTGGTAAGCCTGGAGAGAACCCTGTCGGAGTATCTGTCTCTTAATTCCTCCAGATTCAGATTTGTGGAGATGATGGTGGACTTTTTGCGAAGCTGTCTCTCGTTAAGGCATGCAAAAAGCTGGGTGGAAACAAAGGTGTTTGTGTTTTCCGTTCCCAGATCATCTATTATTAGCAGTTCGGTGTTGTACAGATCGTGATAAAAATCGTACAGTTCTTCCTTTTTGTCATTTGAAAAGGCTAAGCGTGCCAGTTCGTTAAAAAGCGACATGGCGCTGAAATAGATCACAGAGCGGCCTTTTTTGATAAATTCATTTGCCACACAGCCTGAGAGAAAACTTTTTCCTGTTCCGACGGTTCCGTAGAGCACGATGTTGTCAGGCTTTTTGTCCATATTGTCGACCATGTCGTGGCATTTGCCCACTGCCCTTTTAAACAATTCCAGATCCTCTCCCTGATAATAATCAAAGGAGAGCGTAGTAAAATTTTCGGTGGACACTACCTCCCTGATGTTTGACTGATCATAGAGGATAGAAATCTCCCTGTCCTTGAAGCAGTGACACTTTGCCTTCAAGCCGTCTTCAGTGTTCACATAGCCGGTGTCCATGCAATCCGGACAGTTGTATATGGGATCCAGATAATCGGTGGGAAATCCACCGTCTGTGAGTAAGCTTTTCTTTTTGATGGTGATATTGTTGATCTCTTCATGGAGATCTTTTAGAGCTGCGCTGTCACCTTCGATGGCGAGCCTGACTCTCTTTGAGGCGATGCCTCCGATAGATTCGTCAAGGATCCTGTAAGGAGGGATCTTTTCATAGACCTTTCTGCGCCTCTCGTCCAAGAGATGCCTGTTGTAATCTCTTGTGTGCTCATAATCCCTGATGATCTGATCGTACTGTTGCTTGCTAAGACCCATACTGATTTTCTCCAATCCGGGTTTCCCCTAAATACCCCTATCCCAATACATTCAAAAACAAATAAAACATTCCCATTTATTACGTAAATTACTTACAAAAAATACCACTGTTTGGATCATTAAGAAAAACTATAACTGCAGAAGCTTTTTCTCCAGATCGACAAAATCATACTCGTTTTGAGTATACTGATTAAATTTGTTTGTAGTCTGTGAAGTGCTTCTGGACGCGGATGCCGCAGCGCTTCTTGAAGTGTTGGCACTGTGTTTCTTTTTGTAGGTCTCGTCGATCTGAGTGATGTCATTCTTGTGGCGGACATTCTGTGATTTCCAGTTTGCCAGGATGCTCTCCGCATATTCGAAGCGATGTCTGTCCGTGGCCATAACGGTTCTGCCGCAGGCTTCCAGAATGATATCAAGGTCGAAACCGTAATCCTTGGTCCAGCGATTGATATATTCCATTTCCCTCTTTGTGGGAGTGCTGGATTTTCCAAGCTCGTTCATAATGGTATATACATTTTTCTCATATTTGCTGGAGCAGGCATTTGCTTTCTGAGGATTGTCGATCCCGTTCTCCGCCCAGTTGAGAGCCACTTTCTCGATATACTTCATATCGCGTTTGCCGTTTTCGGCACAGTGGGCGATGAGATGGTCTATGAGATCGTTTGAAAAATTAAGCACATCCTTGAAATATGCGATGGTCTTTAACTCGCTGTCTGAGAGCGCATGACCCAGGTAACATTCTCCCAGGAAAAACAGCTGTGAAAAGCTTTCGTCAGCCTTAAAAGCTCTAAGCTGATCCGCACTGTAGCGGGGCTTTGCAAAACGGTTGACTGAGCTCGCTTCTGCGCTGTTGTCAGTATCGTAACCGTCCGTGAAAACCACGGGTGCTTTCTCTTCCGTATCATTATTTACACCGGTATCACCATATGCAATGTGAAAATCCGAAGAAACTGTGGAAACCGTATCACCGGGTACACTTGTTACGCTTGTCACTGCGTCCAGCTGATCCACGTCCTTTAGATCGATGGATACAAGGTTTTTGGAACTGTCATATTCAAGGCTCATAAGGCCTTTCTTTTCCCAATATTTGAGCGCTCTGCTCACATCTTTTTCTGTATGATTGAATACATCTGCTATTTCGGACACACTGATAGCCTTACCGGAACTGATCATCCTGGTAAGGTAGATATAGATCTTTAACTGTGCATCGTTGGCGTCCTTCATATATTCATCAATAAAGCGGTTTGACAAAGCAGTCTTGCCCGCTGTCTTTTCGTTATATACTCGAATTCTTGCCATTGGCGTTTACTTCCATCCTTCCCCTAAGCCTCAAAGCAAGACCGAGTATAGCACATGGATTTTAAAAATAAAATAGTCAAAATTCCGAAACGAAATTTTGACAAAAAACGGGGTTAAAATGTGGAAAATGTGGATATTGTGGATAAAAAATTGCTGCACCACCAAATATTGGCATGATAAAGCGGTTAACACGTGTTTTTTTGACTTTGGGAATAATCCCCATTTTCAAATAAAATATCCACAGTCCGGAGCTGTCGATATTTCGCTCCAAAACTGTGGATAATGTGGACAATTATCTCTTAAGCAGGTTTTCGCCTATTTTATACACATCTCCGGCACCCATAGTTATCAACAGGTCACCGTTTATGCAATTTTTTTCAAGAAAATTTTCGATCTCGGAAAAAGACGGAAAATAATAACATTCATGTCCCAAAGCTTCTATCTTTTCCCGGAGGGTTTTGGCACTTATGCCGAGGGTGTCGGTCTCTCTTGCGGCATAGATGTCTGCGAGGACGATCTTGTCAGCCAAAGTAAGTACTTTTGCAAAGTCGTCCATGAGAGCCTTGGTCCTGGTGTAGGTGTGGGACTGGAATACGCACCAGATCCTGTTGTGGTCAACTTTTTTTGCGGCTGTGAGAGTCGCTTTGATCTCTGTGGGGTGGTGAGCATAGTCATCGATTATGGTGACACCGTTTTTAATACCCTTAAATTCAAAACGTCTGTCGGTGCCCGAGAAGTTTTTAAGTCCCGTTTTGATGGCTTCATCCTTAATACCCAGAGCTTCGGCGCAGGCGATGGCTGCCAGGGCGTTAAGTACATTGTGGAAACCGGGAACGTTTAATGTAATCTTCTTGCTATCACCCTGTTTTGTGACAAGAGTAAAGGTAGCGTGGCCGTTTTCGTCATATGAAATATCCTTTGCGGCATAGTCAAATCGAAGGGATGGGTCACATGTTTCATCGGGACAGGCTCCGAAGGTCACCACGTTGCAGGCAAGGCTATCAGTGATTTCCGATACATTGTCGATCCCGCCGTTTATGATCAGCGTTCCGTAGGAAGGGATCTTTTTGGCAAATTCCCTGAAGGAATTTCGGATATCGTTTATATCTTTGAAGAAATCCAGATGGTCTTCTTCTATATTTAATATGATGCCAAAGGCAGGGGAGAGACTCAGGAAACTGTTGGTATATT
>JAGDCK010000194.1 GCA_017958585.1 Lachnospiraceae bacterium | reverse complement strand
TTCGGAAGAGATACAGGTGATGCTTCGCAGGATGATCCTTTAAACCAGGATGAAATCGGTGAGAAGGAAATCCTTGTTGTTAGCTTTGGTACATCATTTAATGACAGCAGAGCAAAGGATATCGGAGGCATCGAGAAGGCCATCGCTGAGGCTTATCCCGACTATTCGGTAAGAAGAGCTTTTACTGCCCAGATTATCATCAATCATGTTCAGGCAAGAGATGGCGAAAAGATCGACAACATGACTCAGGCTTTAGAGAGAGCCGTAAACAACGGAGTAAAGAATCTCATCGTTCAGCCCACTCACTTAATGCATGGTGCAGAGTATGATGAGATGAAGGAGACAGTTGAGGCATATGCAGATAAATTTGAGAGCATAAAGATCTCAGAGCCCCTTCTTGGCGAGGTGGGAGCTGACGGCTCTGAAGTTAATGCAGACAAGGAGGCTGTTGCAAAGGCTGTCACAGAGGAGGCAGTAAGTGCTGCGGGATTTGATTCTCTTGATGCCGCAAAGGAAGCCGGTGTTGCTTTCGTATTTATGGGTCACGGTACAAGTCATGCCGCAAAGGTTACATACACCCAGATGCAGTCACAGATGGAAAGCCTTTCATATGACAATGTATGGATCGGAACAGTTGAGGGCGAGCCTGAGGAGACCGCATGTGAAAATATAATCGCAGCTGTAAGCGAAGCAGGATACAAAAAAGTTATCTTAAGACCTCTTATGGTGGTTGCCGGAGACCATGCAAACAATGACATGGCCGGAGATGAAGAGGATTCCTGGAAGAGCATGTTTAATGCAAGCGGTAATTTTGATTCAGTTGATACTCAGATATCCGGACTTGGCAGAATAAAGGCCGTTCAGGATCTTTATGTATCACATTTATCAAATGTTTTGGAGTAATTATAAATGAAATTTATTAATATCAAAGTATTAGGATTAATGGTCGCATGCGGTATCGCTTTTACCGCATGCGGAAAAAATGATGCGGGCAGTGCAGATGACACAGTCGCTGTAGAAGAAGCAGAAAACACTGCGGAAGAGACCACAGATACCGATGATACGGCAGTAGAGGAATCAACAGATAAAACTGCAGATGAAACTGCAGATGCAGCTGATAAACTTGACCTTGCAGATGGTTTTTACATTGCAGAGTTTAGCACGGACAGCACCATGTTTCATGTAAATGAGGTTTCAGACGGAAAAGGCGTATTGCGTGTTTCAGACGGAAAAGGCATGATCCACATTGTGATGCCTTCAAAAAATGTGCTTAACCTCTATCCCGGTCTTGCTGAGGATGCGGAAAAAGAGGGCGCTGAGCTTCTTATTCCCACCACAGAGGAAGTAACTTACCCGGACGGCCTTACTGAGGAGGTTTATGCCTTTGATGTACCCGTTCCCGTTATAGGCGAAGAATTTGACCTGGCTCTCATCGGTAAAAAGGAAGTCTGGTATGATCACAAGGTTGTGGTTTCAGACCCTGTGCCCATGGTTGAAAATGCTGAGAACGCTGATGACAGCGCTGACGCAGAAGCTTCATCCGAGGCTTTAAATGATGGAGAGTATCTTCTCAATGTGACCCTGACCGGCGGAAGCGGTAAGTCCACCGTGGAGTCCCCCGCCGTTGCAAAGGATACGGATGAGGGAACTGTGGTTACCATTAAATGGAGCAGCCCTCACTACGATTACATGATCGTGGATGATGTTACTTATTATCCCGTTAACACAGAAGGGAATTCCGTTTTTGAGATCCCTTTTAAGGATATCACGGCACCTGTAACTGTGATCGCTGACACAGTAGCTATGAGCACTCCTCACGAAATCGAATACGTCCTTGATTTTTCCAAGGCTGAATAATGAAAAAGCCCGCGGCCTTTTTGGCTGTGGGCTGATTTTGAAAAGTAGTTTAAGGGTAATAATTGATTATGAGATCATTTTTTAAGAATTCATTTCCGTTTTTTATTTTTATATCCATACTGGTGTGCCTTTCGGGATGCGCCGAAAGTTCCGACGCACCTGAAAATAATGCAGAGAAGGTTTCTTCCCTTGAATTAAAATATGCCACGGAATTTAGCGTGGATTATTATGAGGAAGATATAAAACTTATAAATGTAAATGACGGAAACAGGTATTTAGTAGTTCCCGAAAGATTAAAAGAAGAAGCGGATTTTGATGAAAAAAAGTTAAATGACAGATTCGGGGAAGCGGTCATAATATACGGCCCATCCGAAAATGTATATCTTGCGGCATCAAGCGCCTTTGATATGTTTGTAAAATTACAGGCCCTTGATAAAGTAAAGGCCTGCAGCACAAAGGAAAAAGACATAAGCATCGACGAGTTTAGAGAAAGATGCAGTGACGGTAAGATTTCTTATGTTGGAAAATACAGTGCTCCCGATTATGAAGCACTTTTAAATATGAACTGTGACCTTGCTATCGAATCCACCATGATCTACCATGCACCTCAGATAAAAGAGCAGCTTTTTACATTGGGGATCCCGGTGGTGGTGGAGAGAAGCAGCTATGAGGCAACGCCCCTTGGAAGACTGGAGTGGATAAAGTTTTACGGAGCGCTCTTTAATCTTGAAAAAGAGGCAGAGGAATACTTTGACAGCCAGTGTCTGGTGGTGGAAAAACTGGAAGAAAAGCTTAATGATTTAAGCCGTGAAAATGAAGTTAAGGTGGCATTTTTTTATATATCAAGTGCAGGGTATGTGAATGTGAGAAAGCCCGGGGACTATATAACCGGTATGATAGAGACCGCAGGCGGCACCTACGTTCCTGATATGGAGCTTTCAGAGGAGGATAATGCTCTGTCCACCATCAATATAAATTGGGAAGATTTCTATGCAGGAGCCCTGGATGCTGATATTATTATATATAACGGCACCATTGATAACACGGTGGTGACTCTCGATGACCTTTATGGGAAAAATCCCCTCTTTGCAGACTTTAAAGCCGTGAAGGAAGGAAATGTATGGTGCACGGATCTTAATATGTTTCAGGAGACCGGATCTGTTGGAGATGTGATGATGGATCTCTACAGGGTCATCAATAATGAGCATGAGGGTGAGACGGTCTTTTTAAGACATCTTGAGTAAACTTAAAGTATTTAAACGAGTGTTTAAGAGGTAATTGATGAAATTAAGAAGAACTTTAGTTTTTTCTGTTTTGATCATATTGATATTTATATTGGTTTTGATTAATTTCTCGGTGGGAAGCGTTGATATTAAGGGGAGCGATATTTTAAAGCTTTTACTTAACCGGGATACCACATCCGTCCGGGGTGCGGTACTTATAAATATCCGCATACCGAGAGTGATCGAAGCCATGCTTCTCGGAGGGTGCCTTGCGCTATCCGGGTATCTGCTTCAGGCTTTTTTTGCAAATCCGATAGCGGGACCATTTGTCCTTGGTATCAGCTCCGGGGCAAAGCTTGTGGTGGCTTGCCTCATGGTCATGGGATCAGAGTTTGGGTTCGGCATAAGCTCAGGCATGATGGTATCGGCTTCTTTTGTGGGGGCTTTACTTGCAACGGGATTTGTGATCGCTGCCGCAGGGAAAGTAAAAAACATGTCGGTGTTAATAGTATGCGGTATCATGATTGGTTATATCGCCTCCGCTGTGACGGAAGTTTTAGTTACATTTGCGGATGATTACAACATAGTTAATCTCCACAACTGGTCCCTCGGCACTTTTTCATCATCCTCCTGGCAGGAGATAAAGATCGTTGTGATCATCACGATCCTTGGTGTTTTTACATCACTGTTTTTGTCAAAGCAGATCGAGGCCTATCTTTTTGGAGAAAATTATGCAAAGAGTGTGGGAATGAATGTCAGGGTGTTTAGGATCTGCCTGATACTGGTATCAAGCTTTCTGTCTGCCACGGTCACAGCATTTGCGGGCCCCGTATCCTTTGTGGGCATTGCGGTTCCTCATGTGATCAGGAGGCTGTTAAAGACGTCAAAACAAAGAAGCATTATCATGGGGGCATTCCTCGGAGGAGCGGTGGTATGCCTGTTTTGCGATCTGTTGGCAAGAGCACTTTTTGCTCCCATGGAACTCTCCATCAGCACCGTTACGGCAGTTTTCGGCGCCCCTGTGGTCATAGGGATGATGCTTAACAAAAAGAGGGCTTAACAAAAAAGGAAAAGCTATGAAAAAGTCTAATACAGATGAAAATAAACATAATAAAAATATGGATGAAAATATGGCTTTAAAGACCGGGGACCTTTCCGTTGGATATGACGGGAAAGCCCTTATAAGGGATATCGCATTAAATGTAAAGCCCGGAAAGATTGTTGCTTTGATCGGCCCAAACGGCGCAGGAAAATCCACCGTTTTAAAGACTGTTGCAGGGCATTTAAAGCCTGTTTACGGAGAGGTGTATCTATCCGGGAAAAGCCTTTCTAAGATGAACAGCTCTGAAATTTCATCCGAGATGGCAGTCATGATGACGGAGAGGTTTAATGCCGAATATGCCACCTGCTTTGATGTGGTTAGCATTGGCAGATACAGGTTTACATCCGTCCTTGGAAGACTTGATGAAAAGGATGTGGAGGCAATAGATTCCGCCCTTAAATTTGTGGGGGCATATGAACTTAAGAGAAAAACATTTGACAGATTAAGTGACGGTCAAAAACAGAGGGTATTACTTGCAAGAGCCATTGCCCAGGAGACAGGGAGTCTGGTCTTGGATGAGCCCACAGGATTTTTAGACATTTCCCATAAGCTTGAGTTTATGGACAATCTAAAGCGCCTTGTGAGAGAAAAAAATATCGCAGTTTTATTAAGTATCCACGAGCCGGAGCTTGTAAAAAAGCTGGCGGATCTGGTGGTATGCATAAAAAAAGACGGAGAGATCGACAGGATAGATACCCCGGAAAATGTGTTTAAGGGAGACTATATAAAGACTCTTTTTGACGTAAGGTCGGAGAGTTTTGATGAGGTTTACGGATTCTTAAACCGCGGGGAAAACAAATCTGAAACTGATACCGAAGGGAAGGACATATGCAAAAGTAACCTTGATCCCGCTTCAAAGACCAAGTTTTTGATGGTGCAGGGAACCATGTCAGGGGCAGGAAAAAGCCTTCTTGTGGCAGGTCTTTGCAGAGTCTTAAAGCAGGACGGATATAAGGTTTCCCCGTTTAAGTCCCAGAATATGGCATTAAATTCCTATGTGACGGAAGATGGGCTGGAGATGGGAAGAGCTCAGGTCATGCAGGCTGAGGCAGCAGGCATAAAGCCTTCCGTATATATGAATCCCATTTTATTAAAGCCAAATTCCGACGTGGGTTCCCAGGTTATCGTAAACGGAAAAGTACTTGGAAATATGAAAGCCAGGGAATATTTTAAATACAAAAAATCCCTTGTGCCCGAGATCCTTCATGCGGTTGATAAGCTAAAAGAAGAATTTGATATTGTGATCATCGAAGGTGCAGGGTCTCCCGCAGAGATAAATCTGAAGGAAAATGATATAGTGAATATGGGAATGGCGGCTCTTGTGGATGCGCCGGTACTCCTTGTGGGAGATATCGACAGAGGAGGGGTATTTGCGCAGCTTCTTGGAACTCTGGAGCTTCTCGAGGAGGATGAAAAAGCGAGAGTAAAAGGCCTTGTGGTAAACAAATTCAGGGGGGATAAATCGATCCTTGATCCCGGAATCGAGATGCTTGAAAATATGGGAAAGGTTCCCGTGGCGGGAGTGGTTCCATACATGAGGCTTAGCCTTGAGGATGAGGATTCCCTCACGGAGAGGTTTGAAAAAAAGAAAAAGGCTGAGATAAATATAAATGTTATAAGGCTTCCCCATATCTCCAATTTTACGGATTTTGATGTGTTTGAGCAGGTGGAAAATGTGGCGCTAAACTATATCACAAAGCCGGAGGATCTTGAGTGGGCCGATCTTTGTATTATTCCGGGGACCAAGAATACCATTGGGGATATGAAATGGCTTAAGGAAAGCGGTTTTGAGGCAGCGATAATGAAATATGTCTCAAGTGATAAGCCTCTTATCGGAATCTGCGGAGGCTACCAGATCCTTGGAAGTAAGATCCTTGACCCTGAAAATGTGGAAGGCGGAGGAAGCATTGACGGCTTGTCCCTCTTACCTTTAAGCACAAGGCTTGGAAACAAAAAGCACAGAGAACTGGTTAGTGGTAAGATTAAAGGAGCGGGAGGCATCTTTTCGGGCCTTTCAGGAAAAGAATACAGCGGCTACGAGATCCACATGGGAGATACTGATATAGGCGGCTTGGGGGATAACGAAATTAGCGACCCGGGTGAAGTTACCGAATTTACGGACAGGCTCTCAGGGTACTGCAGAGGAAATATCTACGGCACCTATGTCCATGGCTTTTTTGATGAAAAAGATATCGTGACAGAGATATTAAAAGCTCTTTCAAAAGAAAAGGGCATTGATTTTACAGGAGAAAGAATAGTAGCGCACAAAGACCTTAAGGAGAGGGAATATGACAGGCTCGCAGATACTCTCAGGGAGTATATGGATATGGAACTTGTATATGACCTTTTGGGAATTGGAAATCGGAAATTGGAAATAAGGAAAGATGATAAAAACCGTTGATGAATTGTTTGATATTGATAAAAATATCAAAGGATTAAATGAAGAATATATGTCCCTTGCAAAAAAGAGGTGGGACAGTCTCTCAAAACCCATAGACGGATTCGGAGATTTCGAGGACGTTTTATGTAAGATCGCAGGGATAAAAGGTGAAACTGTGCCGGATTTGAAAAAAAAGGCCCTTATGGTTTTTTGCGCTGATAACGGCATTGTAGAAGAGGGTGTATCCCAGACTGATTCCTCAGTTACGGCTCAGGTTGCAAGGAAACTCGGAATGGGAGTAAGCACCGTAAATTTCCTTGCAGGGAAGGCTTCCGTTGATGTATATCCCGTGGATGTGGGGATAGCATTTGACGAGAGTTTATCAGGAGTTTCTGATAAAAAGGTAGCCATGGGCACCGAAAACTTTTTGAAAATTCCCGCCATGACTAAGGAGCAGGCGTTAAGCGCCATAAAGGCAGGGATGGAAACTGTGTATGAACTTTCTGACAAAGGATATGATATGCTCCTTACAGGGGAGATGGGAATAGGAAATACCACAACTTCCACTGCAATACTCTGCGCCCTGACAGGTTTTGATCCTGCAGAGTTTACGGGAAGAGGTGCAGGCCTTTCCGATGAAGGATTAAAGATAAAGACTGAGGTTATAAAAAAAGGATTACAAAAATACAGAGACTGTATTGAAAATGAGTCTGATAAAAATAGAAGAGCCTTTGAGATATTAAGATGTCTTGGAGGATATGATATGGCAGCTCTTACCGGGGCGTTCATAGGAGCTGCCATAAAGCGGATCCCTATAATAACGGACGGCCTTGTGTGTACTGTGGCAGCCCTTGTGGCTGAAAATTTAGCTCCCGGCACAAAGGACTTTATCATTGCTTCCCACAGAGGAAGAGAAAAGGGAAACATAAACGCACTTAAGATCCTGGGGTTAAAGCCCCTTATCGATGGGGATATGGCCCTTGGGGAAGGGACCGGAGCCGTCATGGCTTCTGACCTTATCGATATGATCCATGATTATTACAAAAACGGCAAAACCTTT
>JAGDCK010000193.1 GCA_017958585.1 Lachnospiraceae bacterium | reverse complement strand
GCCGAGGGCTTTGATTTTGCCCAGGGCGCGGTGGTTGATGAAAAGGGAAATCTCTACTGGTGTGACAAATTGTCGAAGAAGATCTTTGTATATTTAAAGGACAGAAAGATCTATAAGCCTATTTTTGATATACACTTTATCCCCTCGGCCCTTGCATTTGACAGAGCGGGAAATATGATCGTTGGTGTGGATTATTCGGGACTTATCAATCACAAAAAGGGCGAGAGCAGGAATGTTTTTGATTTTAAAAACTACCATCCTGTTTTCAGCTGGTTCTTTAAGAGAGGCGAGCAGGCTTATGCCATCAGTTTAAAGGATCCCTTCGACTGTATGTGGGCACTTAAAAAAGAGGAGATCACTCCTCCTGCAACAGCTCCGGTCATCAGACCCGGGGAGCTTGATTATCCCGGATATTTTGACAATATCATTGATAAAAAGATCGAGACCTATTACAGATGTCCCGACGGAGCAACACTTCTTGAGGGCACATGTGACCTGGCAAGGAGCATAAAGCTTGACACCTTCGTTCCGGGCAAAAAAGGCGTTGTGACAGACGATGCCGCAAGAAGGTCATTTATCTATGATGTAAGCGAGGGCGGAAATCTCTCAGGCAAAAGAGAGATCGCTTTCAGAGGTCAGTACGGCGCCTGGATAGGGGAAAAGGGCGTTGTCTGGACCGTGGAGGACAAGCTGTACGGATTTGTAAACGGTAAGCTTGTGACAGAGCATGCGGTTCCCGAGGATGCGTATACACTGGCCGGAAGCGGAAAGGAATTCTATATCATAGGTCGTCATGCTATTTATATGTAATATTTAGTATGGCAGAGGAGAGTAATCAGTGAAGTTTGTAAAGGGCATATTGAAGTTCATAATGTTCATATTCGCGCTTATCTGTGCGCTGGTGGTGGCCTGCGCCATTAACCCGGAGCTGTCGGTGAAGCTTGGAAACAAGGTTACTTCAGCTCTAAACCTCTCAAACAAGATCTCCGAGGAGGGCCTTGGAAATGTGGTGAGCGGAGCGGTAAATGACGCGCTGAATAACTCAGATGAGGGTAGCGCATCAGGTATTCCCGAGATCGTAAACGGCGGAAACGGTTATGTGGCCCCTGAAGCCGGAAAAGTATCCGCACCTGATGACCTGGCAGGCAGAAGCGGCCTTGCTTCCATCGAGGAATCCAGGGAAGAAATCTCTGATGAAGCCGCAAAGAATCTGGAAAATTCTCTCTCAAAGGGTAGCACCGGTGAGGAATACAGCTTTGATGTGACCATGTATCCCTTCTATGAGATGCTTTCAGAGGACGGTCAGACTCTTTACAGGCAGATCTATGCCAATGCGCTGGAGCTTAATTCTTCTTTTTATCCTGCGGTGACCATGAATGTCTCCCAGGTAAAGACTGTGTTTGAGGCGGTTTACAATGACCATCCGGAGCTTTTTTATCTGGATACCACGTATTCCGCAAAATATATAAGTTCGGGAGAATGTGTTGAGATCATTTTGAAATACAATTCTCTTGCAAACGACCTTGACAGGGCAAAGGAAGTATTTGAGGAGGCTGCTCAGTCGATCCTGAGTGTGGCAAATACATTTTCAGATACGGCCAGCAAGGAAAAATATGTCCATGACGCACTGGTTCAGAGAGCGGATTATTCTGCTGCGGCTACTTATAATCAAAGTGCTTATTCTGCCCTTGTAAACGGTTCGGGCGTGTGCGCAGGATATGCCAGAGCTTTTCAGTATCTGATGATGGAGATGGATGTGCCCTGCTATTATTGCACGGGTTATTCCGGCGAGAATCATGCATGGAACATTATCTGCGTGGACGGAATCTTTTACAATGTGGATGTGACCTGGGATGATACGGACCCTGCCACATATGATTTTTACAATAAATCCGATGCGGATTATGCGGCAACTCACGTAAGGACAGGGCTTTCAGTAAACCTTCCACCCTGCAACAATTCTCTGTATGTGGGTAAGAAGAGTACGGGAAGTGACAGTGAAGCAGCGGGTTCTGCAGATGGAAATTCTGCGGATGGAACATCTACAGGAGGATCAGAGAGCGACCCTGGTGATATCACAGATGATGATTATGAGAAGGCACTTAATGAACTGGAGGATGCCACAAGGACAGCCCTTGACGAACTGGAGGGAATCATAAATCCCAATCCTTCACAGCCCATAACCCTGGAAAATGACAGAAAACCCGGGGAGGAGAAGGTAGCCGTAAACGGAAACGGAGAGACCGTTGACGAGTCCAAACTTGATCCTTCGGTGCTTAAGCAGTACAAGATAACTGAAGCTGAAGTGGTAAAGACCATGGAGGATTATTACAAGGATTGTTATGAGAAGCTGGTGGCAGCCGGAAGCGGAGAGGTGACTTTTTACACAGTTATCCCGGAATCCATGTGGAGCAGTGTTGAGAAGGCTTATTCCACCAGAAGCTTCGAGGCAGGATTTGTAAACGACGCGCTCAAGAAGCTTGGAATGAACCATCTTTCCATCGGACTTCAGCTGGAGAGACTGGGCGGAGGATACACCAGGATTTATCACAACGTATATACTTATTAAGATACAAAGTAAAAGACCCCGGATTCCGCATTCCGGGGCCCTCTACTTTTTAGGGGAAGATTTTATATGTTCATAACGCTTTAATGGCGGTTATGATCATGGGGTTAATAAGGATGGAGGATTAATTATTATGTGTTTTTGATGTGTTCATTCTAGCAAAGTACCAGTTACAAAGCCGTTACAACGAAATAAAAATTTTTAATGTACTAATATTAAGAAAAGCCACTTCTTCCGATGGGAAAAAGTGGCTTGTTTTCAGGGCTTTTGCCTTTGCTTATTTTTTTAATTCTGAGGCGTATGTCTCACAATGTATTCTTTTACCGCCAAAAAACTTTCAGGACTTATTACATGTTCTATCTTGCAGGCATCCTCAAGGGCGATGTCTTCGCTTACTCCCAGGAGCATCAGACCTTTTGAGATGGTTTGATGTCTGTCATATATCATCTCTGCGATCTCTTTTCCTGTTTCCGTGAGATATATAAAGCCTTCCTTTGTGACTGTTATATGGCCTTTTTCACGAAGATTTTTCATGCCGACACTGACGGAGGATTTTTTGAAACCCATGTGCTCCGCTATGTCCACGCCTCTTACTACGGGGCGGCTCTCCGACAGCACCAGTATTGCTTCAAGATAGTCTTCAGATGATTCGTTGTATTTCATGGTTAGAACTTCCTCCTTGAACTTTAAGTATATATGATCAGTATTTTTTCCAGCATTGAGGTACTAACAGGATGAGCATGGGTAAGAGCTCAAGTCTTCCGGCCAGCATGTCAAACATGAGAATGATCTTTACAAATGGCGAGAAGAATGCAAAGTTTCTCGCGGGACCTACCAGGTCGAGTCCGGGGCCGATGTTGTTTAAACAAGCAAGAACCGCGGTGAAATTGGTGGTAAATCCGAATTCATCAAAGCTCACAAGCAGTGTTGAGCCAAACAGTATTACGATGTAGATTGACATGAACACGTTGGTGGACCTGATGGTCTCGTGGGGGATCACACGTCCGTCCAGTCTGAGCTTTTTGATCATGTTGGGGTGGATCATCATGAGAAGCTCTTTTTTAATGGCCTTTAAGAGGATCAGGATCCTGGAGATCTTGAATCCGCCGCCCGTTGAACCGGCACATGCACCGATTATCATAAGGAGCACGATGATGGTCTTTGAGAGCTGTGGCCAGGTATCAAAGTCCGTGGTGGAAAAACCGGTGGTGGTGATGATACTTCCAACCTGGAAAAAGGCATCTCTAAGCGCATCCGAAGCCAGGGTGTACATGTTCTTTATATTTATAAATATGATCAAAACACTTCCGAATATTATGGCCAGATACCATCTGACTTCCTCAATGGCAAAAGCCTGCTTGAACTGTCTGTGTATCATGGCAAAGAAAAATGTGTAATTGATACCGCTTAAAATCATGAATACGGTTATGACCACCTGAACGGTGTGAGAGTAGCCGCCGATGCTGGCGTTACTGACACCAAATCCACCCGTTCCCACGGTTCCGAAGGTAAGGGTCAAGGATTCGAAGAGGTTCATGCCGCATATGAGGAGGGTCACAACTTCGATTCCTGTGATTCCAAGGTAAATTACGTAGAGGGCTTTTGCCGTATCTTTTACTCGGGGCACCAGTTTTCCGACGGAAGGTCCCGGGGATTCTGCACGCATCAGGTTCATGGTGGAACCGCCTGCTAAGGGGACGATCGCCATGATGAATACGAATACACCCATGCCTCCGATCCAGTGGGTAAATGATCTCCAGAAAAGCCCACCGTGGCTTACGACTTCCACATCCGTGAGTATACTTGCTCCAGTGGTGGTTAGTCCCGAGATGGTTTCAAATAAAGCATCGATGTAATTGGGAATATCCCCTGTTGCTACAAAGGGAACAGCGCCCACAAGACTCATGACAAACCATCCAAGGGCAACGCTTGCAAATCCCTCTCTGGTATAGAGGCTCATGTCCTTTGGACGTTTGAATCTCATGAGGTAACCGATCAGTAAGCTTGCGAGAGCCGTTGCGATAAAAGCGATGACTTCACGCCATTCTTTGTATACAGCTGCGGTTATTGCAGGCAGTATCAGGAAAATGCCCTCAAACTGAAGGATCCAGCCAAGGACGAATCTTACAATTCCAAAATTCATGGCTAATCCTCCAGGATCTCATTTATGTTGTTTAATCTTTCGCCGGCCTGAACGATGACCACATAGTCACCGACTCTAAGGGTTTCGGAACCTCCGGGGAAGATAACGTTGTTTCGTCTGAGAATGCTGCACACCATCACGTTTTTCTTTATATTCATCTTGGCTAACTCTTTGCCTGTAACCTTTGAATCCTCCTTGATGTAGAATTCCAGGGCCTCGGCTTTGCCGTCCTCGATGCTGTAAAGGTTTTCCATGTTTGCGCCCATGGATTTGCTGGCGGAGCGAACGTATTTTAATATGGTATCCGCCGTATGAAGACGGGGATAGTTTACGCTGTCAAGGGGCAGTGCGTTGATGACGCCGCTGAAATTGATGCGGTTTATCTTGGTCACTGTCTTTGCGGATGACACTTTTTTTACAAAGAGGGAGAGGAGGATGTTTTCCTCATCAAGTCCTGTGAGGGCTGCAAAGCCGTCAACGGTTTCGATTCCCTCCTGGAGAAGGAGTCTCTGGTCTGTCATGTCACCGAATATGAGAGTGGCTTCGGGAAGAAGCTCGCTTAATTCCTCACAGCGGGTTTTGTCATCGCATATGAGCTTTACATTTATTCCTACGGACAAAAGTCGTTTTGCCAGGTAGTAACTCATGGTGCCGCCGCCCACGATCATTACGGAATGAACTTTTCCGTTGTCGTAGCCGATCTTTTTAAAGAATGCATTGGCATTGGGAGGGGTTGCCACGAAGGATACAAGGTCGCCTTCACGGAACACGAAATTTCCTCTGGGGATGAAGATCTCATCCTCTCTTTTTACGGTACAGAAGAGGATGTTCAGATTCAGACGGCTTCTGATCTTCATAAGCTCCTGGCCGTTTAAGAGGCAGTCCTCGGTAACTCTGAAATGCATAAGCTCCGTTCTGCCTTTTGTGAATGTGTCTATCTTCATGGCAGATGGGAACTGGAATATACGCGCGATCTCGTTTGCGGATGCAAGTTCGGGATTCATGATCATGGCAAGACCCAGTTCCTCGCGGAGGAATGTGGTCTCCTGTGAATAGATGGGATTTCTGACTCTGGCGATGGTCTTGCATTTTCCGGTTTTCTTTGCAATGACACAGCAGAGCAGATTCTGTTCATCGGAACCTGTTACTGCTATCAGGAGGTCCGCATGCGCGATGTCAGCTTCAAGAAGAGTCTGGTAGCTGATACCGTTTCCGACGATGCCCATGGCATCGAGTTCTTCAGTGATGGAGCGTACCTTGTCTTCGCGCTCATCGATAACAACTATATCGTGGTTTTCTTTGTTCAGCTGTTCCACCAGGGTGTAACCTACTTTTCCACAACCAACGATGATTATTTTCATATGTTTTGCCTTTCCTGCTACAACCGGAATTGATGCATTATCAATGCATGTGATGCCCACCTAAATGCATTCAATTCTTTTAGTTATATGCTTACATATATGCATACTTAAAGGGATTATATCACAGCCTTTGGAAATATACAATTAACCCGAGGCAGAGTGCTGATTTGTTACAATCTCTCTGATGAAT
This sequence comes from Lachnospiraceae bacterium, assembly GCA_017958585.1. Classification (GTDB taxonomy): domain Bacteria; phylum Bacillota; class Clostridia; order Lachnospirales; family Lachnospiraceae; genus RGIG10340. The sequence continues at coordinate 11,928 of JAGDCK010000193.1, read as the reverse complement.
TTTCTTGCCCTTAATGGGAGGGATGGGTTATAATGTAATGAATTACGCACATGAGATAGCGGTTTGGAGGTTTTTTTAAATTGAGCAGCATAAAAGATGAAATAAACAGAAGACGAACATTTGCCATCATTTCTCACCCTGATGCAGGTAAGACTACACTTACGGAGAAGTTCCTTCTCTATGGAGGAGCCATCAACCTGGCGGGTTCGGTAAAGGGAAAAGCCACAGCCAGACATGCGGTTTCAGACTGGATGGAGATCGAGAAGCAGAGAGGTATTTCGGTTACCAGTTCAGTGCTTCAGTTTGAATATGACGGTTTCTGTATCAATATCCTGGACACTCCCGGACACCAGGACTTCTCTGAGGATACATACAGAACACTTATGGCGGCAGATTCCGCAGTCATGGTAATAGACGGATCAAAGGGTGTTGAGGCCCAGACCAGAAAGCTTTTCAAGGTCTGCGTCATGAGACATATTCCCATCTTTACTTTTATAAACAAGATGGACAGGGATGCCATGGACACCTTTGAACTTTTGGATGATATCGAAAAGGAACTTGGTATTGCCACATGTCCGTTAAACTGGCCCATCGGTTCGGGAAAAAATTTCAAGGGCGTGTATGACAGAGAAAAGAAGTGCGTTATCTCTTATTCGGACACAGAGAAGGGTACCAAGGAAGGTAAGACCGAGGAGATCTCCGTGGACGACGGGGAGAAGCTTAAAAGTTTGGTAGGAGAAGAGGCTGCAGAGAATCTTCTCTCAGAAATCGAGCTTTTGGACGGAGCAAGTGCAGAGTTTGACCTTGACGAAGTAAGAGCGGGAAATCTGACTCCTGTATGCTTTGGTTCAGCTCTTACAAACTTCGGTGTTGAGATATTCCTCAAGCACTTTTTAAATATGACCACAACTCCGCTTCCCAGAATGAGTGATTCAGGACTTATCGACCCCGTAAACAACGACTTTTCAGCATTTGTCTTTAAAATCCAGGCAAACATGAACAAGGCTCACAGAGACCGTGTGGCATTTATGAGAATCGTATCAGGAAAATTTGATGCCACAAAGGAAGTAAGGCATGTGCAGGGCGGAAAGACTTTGAGGCTTTCACAGCCCCAGCAGATCATGGCTGATGAGAGAAAGATCCTGTCTGAGGCTTATGGCGGAGATATCATCGGTGTGTTCGATCCCGGTATCTTTTCGATAGGAGATACGGTCTGTGCTCCCGCCGATAAATTTGCTTTTGAGGGAATTCCCACATTCGCACCTGAGCATTTTGCAAGGGTTCGTCAGCTTGACACCATGAAGAGAAAGCAGTTTGTAAAGGGTATCGAGCAGATAGCCCAGGAGGGTGCGATCCAGATATTCCAGGAGTACAACACAGGTCTCGAGGAGATCATCGTGGGCGTTGTGGGTGTTCTTCAGTTTGACGTTTTAAAGTACAGGCTTGAAAATGAGTACAATGTTGACATAAAATTAGAGAATCTTCCCTATGAACATATCAGATGGATCGAGAACAAGGAACAGTTTGATATTCCAAAACTTACCGGCACCAGCGATATGAAGAAAGTAAAAGATATGAAGGGAAATCCTTTGCTTCTCTTTGTAAATTCCTGGAGTATAGGAATGACAGTTGAGAGAAACAAGGGTCTTATTCTTACAGAGTTTTCTAAGAACTAGGTTTTTGGCATTTACTTTACAGGATTAGGTTGCGGATGAAAAGAATTTTTAGGTTTCTGATTGTTTGTGTGCTTTTGATCATGAATATGACGGCTTGTTCTGCGTCAAGCTTCAGACCCTTTAATTACTTAGAGGGAATATATCGCAATTATATGCAGAAAGCCAGGGCGTCCGAGGCTCCCACCGTTTCCGAGGTCTATGTGATAGACAGGGGCGGAGAGGAGTATATTGTCAATGAAAAAGATGTTGAGGTGACAACCTCGGAGCGGGAGACCTACGGGGTCGTAAATGATTTTTCTTTTGTTTATGACACCGATTTTCACTATGCCTATGACACTTTGGATGATTTTGAGCAGACATGGTATGAGGACATCCTTAAAATATTGGGGTCGCTCAGCTCTGAAGTAGCCTTATCGGAGGAACCTATTAAAAACGGCTACGATGTGGAAAATCTGGACAAGATTTTCCAGTGCGTTTTGATCGATCATCCTGAGATTTTTTACGTAGTTGGTTATGAGTACACGAGATACACCCTGGGCGGAAAACTTGTGGGAATTGATTTCTCGGGAACCTATGACTGCGACTATGATAAGGCCAATGTAAAAAAGGACATGATCGAAACCGTAATGAGCGGAATCATCGGAAACGGAAGCGGCCTGTCCACGGACTTTGAAAAAATGGTTTATGTATATAACTGGATCATCATGAACACGGATTATGTTCAGGGCGCGGAGGATAACCAGAATATTTACTCCGTACTTGCAAACGGTGAGTCGGTTTGTCAGGGTTATGCAAAGACTTTTCAGTATCTCATGTACAGAATGGGCATAGAATGTACTCTGGTGCAGGGATTTTCAAACTCGGGCATGAGCCATGCCTGGAACATGGTTAAAGCGGACGGAGCGTACTATTTTATCGATGTGACCTGGGGAGACCCGGATGCCTGCGTTGTGCTTGACGGAAGTGAGGATTACAGCGAGATATTGCCTGAGGTGGATTACAATTATTTCTGCGTGACCACGGAGGATATTTGCAAAAATCACGTGATCGATTCAGTTATTCCCTTACCTGAATGCGTTGCCCTTGCGGACAATTATTATGTGATGAAGGATCTGTTTTTTACGGAGTATAATCAGGCACAGCTGAAATTTATAATCGAGGACACCATCGCCGGGGGCGGAGAGAATTTTGTGTTTAAATGTGCCGACGATGAACTGTACGATATAATGTTTGAAGATCTGATAACAGAAAACGGAATTTTCGATTTTATTCCATACGACTTACAGCTCTCAAGCATTACATATTCCTACAATCCCGACTTTCGAACCATAACTTTTTGGGTGGTCAATAAGGAATAGGTGTGGTATAATGGCAAAGACAGATCATCAGATATTTAAATGATATTTTGAAAGGAAATTTGCGATAGATTATGGAAAAAGATACAGAAAGAAAATCATACACTTTGGGAGGCGATGAGGAAATGGGAGCAGTTAAACTTGCAGATGATGTTGTTGCCATGATAGCTTCTATAGCTGCAACAGAGGTTGACGGTGTATCAGCCATGGGCGGTGCGATCACCAACGAGATCATGAACAAAGTCGGCGTTAAGTCCTACACAAAGGGCGTTAAGGTGGATATAATCGCCGGAGTGGTTAAAGTGGATCTAAGCGTTATGATGGAGTATGGTTACAATATTCCTGCCACAAGCCGTAAGGTTCAGGCAAGGGTTAAGACTCAGATCGAGAACATGACAGGGTTAAAGGTATCGGATGTCAATATCAGAATCGCAGCTGTTGACATTAAAAAGGACGAGCAATAATTTATGAAAAGACGTGAACTTAGAGAAGAGGTTTTTAAATTATTATTTCGTGTGGAGTTCAACGCTCCCGACGACATGCCGGAGCAGGTAAAGCTGTTTTTGGAAGAAAGAGACGAGCCCCTTGGTGAGAAAGAGTGCAAGCTTGTCTCCGAGAGATATGACCTGATCCGGGAAAAAGTCGGCGAGATAGACGACCTCCTTAATAAAAATATCGAGAAATGGAATACTGAGCGAATCGGCAAGGTGGAGCTTACAGTTCTTCGAATTGCCGTATTTGAGATGCTTTTTGACGAGGACATCCCCGTGACTGTTGCAATCAACGAGGCAGTTGAGATCGCAAAGAAATACGGTCAGGACAATTCGGGATCCTTTGTAAATGCCATTCTTGCAAAATTTGTAAAGACCGGTGATTGATATTAACAGAAATGTATATACTGTCGGACAATTGAATTCGTATATCAAAAATATGTTTTCCCAGGATTATTTGCTGGCGAATGTCTTTGTAAAAGGCGAGGTTTCCAATTGCAAATATCATTCCTCGGGGCATATTTATTTTACCTTAAAAGACCCCAAGGGCTGTTTGAACTGTGTAATGTTTTCAGGAAACCGTGCGGGCCTTTCTTTTCGTGTAGAGGAAGGACAGCAGATTGTGTGTTTCGGGGCCGTGGACGTGTATGAGAGGGACGGAAAATATCAGCTTTACGCAAAGCAGATCACCCTTGACGGCGCGGGAGTTTTGTACGAAAAGTTTGAGAGATTAAAAAGGGAGCTTGAAGAGTGCGGCATGTTTGCCCCTGAGTACAAGCAGCCCATTCCAAAATATATAAAGACCCTGGGAGTGGTGACAGCCCAGACCGGAGCTGCGGTAAGGGATATTTTGCAGATCACAAACAGGAGAAATCCCTACGTGCAGGTGATCCTGTATCCTGCAATCGTCCAGGGAGATCAGGCGGTTCCAAGTATCGTAAGGGGTATCAAACTCCTGGAGCAAAAAGGCGTTGATGTCATGATCGTGGGACGAGGCGGCGGATCCATCGAAGATCTGTGGGCATTTAACGAGAGGGAAGTGGCCCAGGCTATATTTGACTGCTCGGTGCCGATCATTTCCGCGGTAGGCCATGAGACTGATACCACCATCGCAGATTACGTATCGGATTTAAGAGCACCGACGCCATCAGCCGCCGCAGAGCTTGCGGTAAGTGACGTGCGGGAGGTTTTTAGGGACATTGAATCCTATAAAGAGTCCCTGTATGATGCGGTTTTTAATATCATCAGGGATAAAAAGAATATCCTGGAAAACTATGAAAAAAACCTCCGGCTTTTAAGCCCCGAAGGGAAGCTTAAGACCCACAGGATGACGGCATTAAGCTATGAGGAAAAGTTAGAGCACCTGATGCAGTTGATATTGGCAGAGAGAAAACACAGCCTTGCTCTTTACATAGAGAGATTAAAAGGTCTGTCGCCCTTAGATAAGCTAAACAGCGGTTTTTCGTATGTGACCGACAAAAAGGGCGACAATGTGAGGAGTATCACCCGGGTAAACGTGGGGGATGAGATCACTGTCAAGATGAAGGACGGAGACTTATTTGCGAAGGTTACGGACAAGGAATCCGTGGGAGGTAACAGATGAAACTGGAGGAGAATTTCAAGGCCCTTGACAAGACGCTTGAAGCCCTGGAGGATGAAGATATCACTTTGGAGGATGCCTTTAAACTCTACAAAGAGGGCATGGATCTTGTGAAGGCATGCAATGCTGATATAGACAAGGTTGAAAAGAAGCTTAAGGTCCTTAACGAGGACGGAGAAGTGACCGAAGAGGAGTGATTAGAGTAATGACGGCTGAAGAGTTTAGATCACAGTTGGATGAACGCATCGCGGACGCCGAGAGTATCATAAAATCCTTTCTCCCAAAGGAGGAGGGATATCAGAAACTGATCCTGGAAGCCATGAATTACAGCGTTCTTGCGGGCGGAAAGAGACTTCGTCCCATCTTTATGAAGGAGAGCGCAAAGCTATTCGGAGACATGAAACTGCTGTCTCCTTTTATGGCGGCTATAGAGATGATCCATACTTATTCGCTGGTTCATGACGATCTGCCTGCCATGGACAATGACGAGTTAAGGCGTGGCAGAAAGACCACATGGAAGGTCTACGGTGAGGATCAGGGAATCTTGGCCGGTGACGGGCTTTTAAACTTTTCCATGGAGACAGCGCTTAAAGCATATGAATCCGCAGAAAACCTTGAAGATCATGTGAGGATCGCGAAGGCTTTGCAGGTGTTATATAAAAAATCCGGAGTGTACGGAATGGTGGGCGGACAGTGTGTGGACGTATATCTTGAGGGGGCGAAAACACCCATGGATATGGACACATTAATGTTTATCCACAAGAATAAGACTGCGGCTCTTATCGAGGCATCCATGATGGTGGGAGCAATCCTTGCCGGAGCAGATGACGGGGCTGTGGCAAAAATCGAAAAATGTGCTTATAATATCGGTATAGCTTTTCAGATCAGGGATGACATCCTGGATGTGATCGGTACCGGCGAGGAACTGGGTAAGCCCATCGGAAGCGATGCCGGAAATGAAAAGCAAACCTATGTTGATATAAAGGGTATCGACGAATCCGAGAAGGATGTGGAGGCCATGTCAAAAGAGGCAACAGAAATCCTGGAGAGCCTTCCCGGAGACCATGAATTTTTGAAGGAACTTATATTAAGCCTGGTGGATCGCAGAAAATAGGCTCGGGAGTTTTTATGTTACTTGATAAGATACAAAAGACCAATGATATAAAGAATATAGATCCAAAGGATTACGACGCGCTGGCAGAGGAGATCAGACAGTTTTTTATTGAAAAGATCAGCGTGACCGGAGGACACCTTGGTTCAAACCTGGGTACGGTGGAGCTTACAATGGCGCTTCATCTATCCCTTGACCTTCCAAAGGACAAGATCATCTGGGATGTGGGACACCAGTCTTATACCCACAAGCTTTTGACAGGAAGGAAAGAGGGATTTGAGTATTTAAGGCAGTTTCACGGAATGAGCGGTTTTCCGAAGAGGAAGGAGAGCCCCTGCGACGTATTTGACACGGGTCATTCCTCCACTTCGATCTCTGCAGGCCTGGGGCTTGCAAAGGCAAGGGACCTTGCAGGTGAGGACAGCACTGTTGTAAGTGTTATCGGAGACGGGTCGCTTACAGGCGGAATGGCTTTTGAAGCCCTGAACAATGCGTCAAAATTAAAGACCAATTTCATCATCGTCTTAAATGACAACAATATGTCCATCTCCGAAAATGTGGGAGGACTGCCAAATTACCTGAACGAGATAAGAACCGGAAAGAGTTACCAGAATCTGAAGGTAAAGATATATAACTCACTTCTTACCAAGCAGTACGGTGAGAAGGCCATCAGCCATATCCGTAAGGCGAAGAGTTCGTTAAAGCAGCTCATAATCCCCAGCATGATGTTTGAGGATATGGGTATCACATACCTGGGCCCCGTAAACGGTCACGATATAGCTGCCATGACAAAGGCTTTTGACGAGGCAAAGCGCTTAAATAATGCGGTTCTGGTCCATGTCATAACAGAGAAGGGAAGAGGATATGCCCCCGCTGAAAAGCATCCTGCCAGATTCCACGGCACGGAGCCTTTTGAGATTGATACGGGAATTCCTTCAAACCCCAGGACCGTGGCAAATTATACGGATATTTTTTCAACGGTTATGTGTAAATTCGGCGCAAGAAATGACAAGATCTGCGCCATAACCGCAGCCATGCCTGACGGAACGGGACTTAAGCGTTTCAGAAATATGTATCCCGACAGATTTTTTGATGTGGGAATAGCGGAGGAGCATGCGGTGACTTTTGCCGCAGGTCTTGCTGTGGGTGGATTTATCCCCATCGTAGCCATCTACTCCTCATTTTTACAGAGAGCATACGATCAGATCATCCATGATGTCTGCATTCAGAATCTTCATGTGATATTTGCCATAGACAGAGCGGGGCTTGTGGGAAGCGACGGAGAGACCCATCAGGGAATCTTTGATATCAGCTACCTCTCAGGCATTCCCAACATGCATGTGCTTGCTCCTAAGAATAAGTGGGAGCTTTCGGATATGCTTAAATTCGCGGTGGATTTTGACGGACCCATTGCCATCAGATACCCCAGAGGCAATGCCTACATCGGATTAAAGGATTTCAGAGCACCCATAGAATATGGAAAGAGCGAGTGGATCTACTCTGAATCCGATATTGCACTCTTTGCTGTGGGAAGCATGGTAAAGACCGCAGAAAAGGTGAGAAACACTTTGAAGGAAGCAGGCAAAAATGTCTCTCTCGTAAATGCCAGATTCATAAAACCCATCGATGAAGAGGCTGTTATGAAGGCTGCAGAGAATCACAAGCTTATCGTCACAATGGAAGAAAATGTGCGCAGAGGCGGATACGGCCAGGCCGTTGAGGACTTTGTAAACAGCAAGGGACTTGGAGTTAAGGTGTTAAATATCAGTATCCCCGATATGTTTGTGGAACATGGAAACTGTGAGCTATTGAAAAAAGAGATCGGAATCGATGCGGACAGCATCGTGGAAAAGATCGGTAAGCTGATCTAGTTTATATTTTTAAGAAGTTTTCTATAGATCCGGAGCGAAAAATATGAAGGAACGACTGGATGTACTGCTGGTTCAGCAGGGATTTGCCGAGTCAAGAGAAAAGGCGAAAGCCATTATAATGAGCGGAAATGTGTACGTGAACGGCCAAAAGGAAGATAAGGCCGGAACCGGTTTTGACCCCGTTAAGGCAAAGATCGAGGTCAGAGGTTCTTCGTTAAAGTACGTAAGCCGCGGAGGATTAAAACTCGAAAAAGCCATGAATACGTGGAATTTTGATCTCACGGGCTGTGTCTGCATGGACATAGGTTCATCCACAGGAGGCTTTACGGACTGCATGCTGCAAAACGGTGCATCAAAGGTTTATTCCGTTGACGTGGGTCATGGGCAGCTTGCATGGAAGCTTAGAAATGATGAGAGAGTTGTCTGCATGGAGCAGACAAACTTCAGATATATGGTGAGGGATGACATACAGGACGATCTGGATTTTGCAAGCGTTGACGTGTCATTTATATCTCTCACAAAGATCCTGATCCCCGCAAGGAATCTCTTAAAGGTGGGAGGCAGAATGGTATGCCTCATTAAGCCTCAGTTTGAAGCCGGCAGGGAAAAGGTTGGAAAAAACGGCGTGGTCAGAGAAAAATCCGTTCACGAGGAAGTGATCGCAAAGACCGTTGATTATGCGGATATGATAGGTTTCAAGGTGGAGGATATAGAGTATTCACCAATCAAGGGACCGGAGGGAAATATCGAATATCTGCTTTATATCATAAAAGAAAATGAGACCGATCCGGAGGTTCTTGCTCTAAGCGAGAGAGAAGCAGAGGATAGGCTCGCTGTTTTATCGGAAAACGGAAGCGGACTTTCAAAGTCCGAAGAGTGGAGTACAAAGATTAAAGAGACTGTTCGTGAATCACATGAGAATGCGGGAGTGCACTGAGGTGGAAAAGTATCTTATCTATACTAATCCTGCGAAGGATGAAGGGTTTATCACAACGGAATATGTTGAGAGGTATCTGAGAAAAAAAGGAGCGGAGACCGTCAGGATCCTCTCCGGAAGCGAAGGGGAGTTTCCCGAGGACATTAAATGCGTCATTGTAATCGGTGGAGACGGAACCGTCCTGCTTGCAGCCGGCTTTGCAAAGGACAGCGGTGTCCCCATTATCGGCATTAACTTAGGTTCTCTTGGGTATCTTACCGAGGTGGAGGAAAACAATATCGACGGGGCCTTGGACGCCCTTATTAACGGGTCCTATACATGCGAAGAGCGCATGATGTTAAAGGGAACCGTAAAAAAAGCCGGAAAAGAAGTCTATGACAGCTTTGCGCTTAACGACATTGTCATCGTGCGTAACGGGTCTTTGATGGTAAACAGGTACGCACTTTATGTAAATGACAATTTTCTAAATACTTACAGTGGTGACGGCATCATTATCACCACGCCTACGGGTTCGACGGGTTATAATCTGTCTGCCGGTGGTCCCCTGGTGGAGCCCGGTGCCAAGCTTATGATCGTCACACCCATCTGTCCCCATACCCTTAATCAGAGAAGTATCATTCTGTCCCCCGAGGACAGGATCGAGATAAAGATCCCCTACGGTAAGGACAACAAGGTCCAGAGCCTGGAGGTCAATTTTGACGGTGGAAGAAAGGTTTCACTTACCACCGGCGACAGTGTGATCATTGAGAAAGGCGACAAGAATACACACTTTGCAAAAGTAAAAAAGACAAGCTTTCTAGAAGTACTGCAACACAAACTCAGCGAAAACTAAACAGAAAGGTAAGAAGAAAAGTGAAAAAAAGCAGACTAGGCAAGATCATTGAAATCATCGAAAACAATGATGTGGAAACCCAGGAAGATTTGGCTTTAAGGTTGAAGGAAGCCGGATTTGCAGTAACTCAGGCCACAGTTTCAAGAGATATCAGGGAGCTGAAGCTTACAAAAGTTACCACATTGTCAGGCAAGCAAAAGTATGTGGTACTGTCAGAGGACGGTAAAAGAGGAGATAAATATACCAGAGTTTTGAGTGACGGACTTGTGTCCATGGACATGGCCCAGAACATTCTGGTGGTTAAAACCGTGTCAGGTATGGCCATGGCTGTTGCGGCAGCTTTGGATGAACTGAAATTCGACGAGATCGTGGGATGTATCGCAGGAGACGATACCATCTTTGTGGCAGTAAGAACTGTCAGCGAGACCAAGTCACTGATGGAGAAGATCAGCAATATCGTGACAAAATAATTTTGAGTGCTACCGCCTGTGACCGGCAGGCGATATTTATAGAAGGTCGTTCGGATAAAACCGAAGGAGAAAAAATGTTACAGAGTTTATACGTAAAGAATTTGGCACTAATTGAAGAGACCAGAGTGGATTTTACAAGGGGACTTAATATCCTGACCGGTGAGACCGGCGCAGGAAAGAGTCTTATCATAGGATCCGTCAATCTGGCACTGGGAGGAAAATTCGATGCATCCAGTCTTCGCCACGGCGCAGAGAGCGGCCTGGTGGAGCTTACCTTTGACGGCAGTGACGACGAGATCGTAAAAAAGATGCAGGAGATGGATCTTCCAACAGAGGAGGACGGCTCGATCCTCATTAGCCGCAGGCTCCAGGCAGGAAAGACTCTCTGCAGGATAAACGGCGAAAGCGTTTCGGCCAGACAGGTAAAGGAACTGGCGGAAGTTTTGATCGATATTCACGGTCAGCACGAGCATCAATCACTTTTAAACAAAAAGAAGCACATGGAGATCCTGGATTCTTTTTGCGGGGACAGGGGTTTAACCGCAAAAAAGAAAGTGGCGGATGCCTACAGGGCTTACAAAGAAATCTCAGAAAAGATTTCCTCGGAAGAAATGGATGATGCCAACAAGGAAAAGGAAAAGTCCCTGGCGGAATTTGAACTTGAGGAGATCACAAATGCCTGTGTGAAACCCGGTGAAGACGATGAACTGGAAAAAAGATACAGGATCATGTCAAACTCAAAAAAGATCAATGACAATGTATCCGAGTGCATGTATCTGATCTCGGATGATACCGAAAACGGTGCCGGTGGAAGCGTGGGAAGAGCGCTTAGAGCCATATCCCAGATATCAGACCTTGATGAGAGACTTAAAGACCACGAGAGTTCCCTGATGGATGTGGAAGGAATATTATCGGATCTCTACAGGGAGCTTGATTCCTATATTGAGGATAACACCTTCGATGAGGAGACCTTCAGGGAAGTGGAGGAGAGACTTGATCTGTTAAACAGATTAAAGAACAAATACGGAAAGACCCTTGAGGATGTGATCAGATACGGCGAAGAAAAGCAGGAGTTTCTTGATAAGATAAGCGACTACGATGCTTATATGGCTCGTCTCTACAATGAAAAGAGCGAGGCGGAGAAGGCTTTAAATAAGGCATGCGAGGAGCTGTCTGATATCAGAAGAGAGAATGCTTCAGTCCTTGGTAAGAAGATCACGGATGCCATGGTGGGACTTAATTTTAACCATGTGGATTTTCAGATAAAGACTGACAGAAACGAAAATATCACCGCAGAGGGCTTTGATGATATAGAATTCATGCTCTCCACTAATCCCGGAGAGAGTGTAAGACCCTTAAAGGATGTGGCCAGCGGAGGTGAGCTTTCGAGGACCATGCTTGCCATTAAGACCGTCCTTGCAAAGGAGGATTTCATCGATACGCTTATATTCGACGAGATCGATTCCGGTATCAGCGGAAAGACAGCATGGAAGGTTTCAGAGCAGCTTAATGTCCTGTCCGGAAGCCACCAGATCATCTGCATCACACATCTGCCCCAGATTGCTGCCATGGCAGACAGCCATTT
>JAGDCK010000192.1 GCA_017958585.1 Lachnospiraceae bacterium | reverse complement strand
GGTTCCGATCTCCTCTCCGTCAAGAAGTTTTTTCAGGCCTTCTTTGGCAGATGCGTTTATGATGGCCATATCTCCTCCGTAGGCATTTACGATCTTTGCGGCTTTAAGCTTTGTGATCATTCCGCCGGTTCCCACCTTGCTGGAGGAATCCTTTGCAAATGCTTTGACATCCTCTATATCATCCACATGGTATATAAGCTTTGCGTTTTTATTTTCATTGGGGTTGTCATCATAGAGTCCGTCGATATCACTCATTATGACCAGCATATCTCCGTCTACCACCGGTACCATAAGAGCGGCCAATGTGTCATTTTCACCGACTTTCATCTCCTCCACCGCCAAAGTGTCATTTTCATTAACGATGGGTATAACATCCATCTTTAAAAGGGTTCCCATGACATTCTCTAAATTTGTGAGGCGTTTCCTGTCATCAAAGTCACCATGGTTTACCAGAATCTGGGCGCATTTAACATCGAATATGGAAAACAGATTCTCGTAATGCTCCATGAGTTTTGCCTGGCCTATGGATGCAAGGGCCTGCTTTTTTACGATTTCCCTGGGCTTTTTGTTAAGTCCCAAAACTCCCATTCCGGCAGCCTGTGCACCGGATGAAACCAGTACCACATTCATGCCCTTTCGCTTGATATACACCAGCTGCTCAACTATTTTAAGCATCTTTTCGTCACTCACATGACCGTTTGCATCAGTCAGTGATGATGAGCCGACCTTTACTATCACATTTTTTATATGAGACAAATCTCTCATGGCAGACTCCTTGTATCCTGATATTTATGAGAGTTCCTTAAAGTGAAAACTCTTTGTACCGTTTGAATAATCCGCAACGATGTGTCCGTCGCCGTAGAGCTTGTATTTATATGTGGTAAGACCCTCTAAGCCCACAGGGCCTCTTGCATGGATCTTGCCGGTGCTGATACCGACTTCCGCTCCGAATCCGTATCTGAATCCGTCCGCAAATCTGGTGGAACAGTTAACATACGTACCCGCAGAGTCCACAAGAGACATGAATTTTTCCGCAGTCTCCATATTCTCCGTGATTATGGCATCGGTATGGTGGGATCCGAATCTGTTGATATGGGCGATGGCTTCATCAACTCCCTCAACCTCCTTTATGGAGATTATCATATCAAGGTATTCGGTGTTAAAATCCTCATCACCCATCTCTTCACATTCAAGAAGCTTTGATACTCTGCCGCTTCCGCGAAGCTTTACACCGCTGTCTTTAAGGGCCTTTGCGAGTTTTTTGAGATTTTCCTCTCCCAGGTTTTTGTCAAACAAAAGTGTCTCTGTAGCATTACATGCTGCGGTGTACTGAGTCTTTGCATCCACGATTATCCTGCAGGCCTTTTCCACATCGGCATCCCTGTCCACATAGGTATGACATACACCGTCTGCATGTCCCATAACGGGGATCTTTGTATTATTCATTATATATTGAACAAAAGCATTTGAACCTCTGGGAATCAGCAGATCCACGCTCTTGTTGCATCCGAGAAGTTCATCTATCTCGCTGTGGCCTTCCGCCTGATGAAGGCACTTTTCGGGAGCTCCGCTCTTTACGGCTGCATCATATATAATGTCAAATAATACCTTATTCGTGTTTGTGGTTTCCTTGCCACCCTTTAACACCGCGCAGTTTCCGCTCTTTATGCAAAGAGAAGAGATCTGAACCAGCGCATCGGGACGTGACTCAAAGATGATTCCGATAACACCGATGGGACAGGTGATCCTCTTTAATACGAGGCCTTCATCCAGTTCTCTCACAAACTGAACTTTTCCGATTGGATCAGGAAGGCTTATTAACTGCTCTATTCCGCCCACCACATCAGCTAATTTGTGCTCATCAAATTTAAGACGCTTTTTTACGGATTCTGCTATGCAGTTTGTCTCTGCATTTATCATATCCTTTTTATTAGCTTCAAAGATCACTTCTTTATTTGCAAGAAGAGCCTCTTTTACACCGTTTAAGATCTTATTTCTGACTTCTCCCGATAAAGCCGCCATCCTGTAGCTGTCGGCTTTCATCTTTGCCGTTATCTCCTGCATTGAAATACTCATATATATATCCCTTTTCGCAAAAATATCAAAATCTGAGTTTACGGGCTAAAAAACTATATTATTCCGGGCACTACATTGTTTTGAAGGATCTGCTCATAGGTCTGGGGTTTGATCATCCATTCGCTCTTTCCCTCTCTTACGAGCACCACGCCCGGGACGGGATTATTGTTATAATTTGAAGCCATGCTGTATCCGTAGGCTCCCGTTGAAAATGTAGCAAGGATATCACCCTGTGAAACCGATGCGGGAAGGGGATAATCTGTAAGGATTATATCACCGCTCTCGCAGTATTTTCCGCAAACAGTCACTTTCTCATCTGCCTTTTCCTCTGCCTTGTTTGCAAGTACTGCTCCGTACTCTGCCTGATAGAGGGCAACTCTGATATTATCGCCCATACCACCGTCAACCGACACGTATTTTCTGATACCCTTTATATCCTTTATCTGTCCCACAGTATAGAGTGTGATTCCGGCCTCTGCCACAATGCTTCTGCCGGGCTCGATAACCGCATTTGGAGTGGGGATTCCTATCTCCTTTGAACGGCTTTCAAGTTTTTCCATCATGGGATCCAGGAAGAAGCTGTAGGGCTTTCTGTCCTCGTCAATATATGTTGCACCGAATCCGCCGCCGAAATTAACTTCCTTTACATCTGCGCCAAATTCTTTTTTGATCTTTCCTGCCCAGTCCATAAGCACATCAAGGGCTTTAAGATATGCATCGTTCTCGAAAAGCTGGGAACCGATATGCATGTGAAGACCTACAAACTCAAGATACTCTGAGTCAAGCACCTGTTTTACTATGGGTATGAAAACATCCTCATCAAGAGGGATACCAAACTTCGAATCCTTTTTTCCGGTGACGATAAAGTCATGGGTGCTTGCCGCAACACCGGGGGTGATACGGATCATGATATTTGCTTTCTTGCCAAGTTTTTTGCAAGCCTTTTCAATGAGAGGGATCTCAAAGAGTCCGTCCAGAATTATCCTGCCGACGCCGTACTCCACCGCATCCTCGATTTCCTCAGGCTGCTTGTTGTTTCCGTTAAACTCAACTCTCTCAGGTGGAAATCCCGCTTTCTTTGCTGCGTAGAGTTCTCCTCCCGAAACCACGTCGATACATGTTCCGAGTTTTTTTAATATCTCATACATTCCCACGCAGCAAAATGCCTTTGAAGCGTATGCAACCCTTGCTCCGGGGTATTTATCCGTAAACTGTTCCTTGAGCTCATTTACTCTTTTTTCTATCTCTGTATAACTCATTACATAGAGGGGTGTCTTGTATTCCTTTGCCAGCTCCACTGTGTCACAGCCGTCAAAGAAAAGTCTGTTGTCTTTTATCTCTCTTATATTACTCATTTACTTTCTCACACTCCTGAATTAATCAATTAAAGTACTGTTGTGTTTTAGAATAAACCAAGGAAATCAAATGTGTCAATGCAATAATTGATTAAATAATAATAAACAACGAAAAGACGGACCTTTTTTTGAAGGTCCGCCTTTGGAAACATTTATCTCAAATAAGAAGGTTTTGGAAAAAATCTACTCGATAATGAAAATACTCAAGTTTTCGTTGATTGCTTCAACAGCATCGGATACGGATGTGGAAGCCTTGTAAACAGTCTGTGAGGAATCTGAAACTCCCTTTGCACTCTCTGTAACATGCTCTACGGTATCTGAGATCTCCTGGGTCGTAGCAGACTGCTCCTCGGAAACCGAAGCCATATTTGTTGCCACATCGTTTACTCTGTCCATCTTGTCCGCCATCTCGGTCATGGTCTTTGAAGCCGATGTAAGCTCCGTGGTGATCTGATGGAATGTATCCGCAGCGGTGTTGACGCTGGATGCAGAGTTGTTGATAAGCTCTGTGTTAGCCTCTGACTTAACCGAAAGATCCTTAACCTTAACCGACATATCTCTGATGATGTCGCTGATCTTCTTTGTTGCGTCTGCTGAGTTGTTTGCAAGGTTTCCGATCTCGGAAGCAACTACTGCGAATCCGCGTCCTGCCTCTCCTGCTCTTGCAGCCTCGATGGAAGCATTCAGTGAAAGGAGGTTTGTCTGTGTGGAGATGGACTCGATGAGGTCTACGATCTGTGTGATCTCATCTGCCGCCTCGTCAACGCTCTTAACCGCATCTGCCATATCGCCCATGGATGAAACGATGTCATCCATGCTGCTTGCAACATTCTGCATGTCAACCTGTCCGTCTCCGGCCTTGGTAACAAGTGTTGCCATTACGGTCTCTACATTCTTTTCATCATCAACAAGATCCTGAACCGTCTGGGCAAGGAGAGTTGCGTTTTCTGCAACATCCGTAACCGCATCGGCCATGTTGTTGATATTCTCTCTGATCTGCTCCATGGATTCTGACTGCTCGCCTGCTGCCTCCTCCAGTGCCTCGGCTGTCATCTTGGAGTTCTGAGCATTTGCACTTAAGGTATCGCTGGTCTCCTTGATGCTTCCAATGGTGCCTCTCATGGCTGAGACGAACTCATTCATGGATTTGTTCATGTAGGCGATCTCATCATTGCCCTTGTCATCTATATTAACCGTAAAGTCGCCGTTTGAGATATTCTCTATGGTCTTTGTCAGATTCTCTACAGGACGTCTGATCAGTCTGTTCAGCACGAGGATCATGATAAAGATGATGAGTACAAGACCAAAGATAACAAGTGAAAATACGATGATGATCATCTTGTTGATGGTACTTAATACTTCCTTGCTGGGTGCATAGATCACAACACTCCAGTCTGTTCCTTCGATTCCGACACTGTCAATATAATAATCAGCGCCGCCGAAATTCATTCTGGATACGCCTCTTGAAGAATCCCAGCCTTCTTTTGCAAGACCTTCAAGGAGCTTATCGCCTGTCGCATCATATATTGATGTACCGCACACAGCTATATCCTTGTATGCAAGGATCTGACCTGCTGCTGTGATGGCAAGGGCACCGCCTGTCTTATAAAGGGGATCCTTTGTGAGAGTTTCCTGGAAAGAACTCATCATAAGGTCCGCACCGAGAACACCTTCTCTGCCATCCTTCAAATAAATATGTCTTACGACTGTGGAACAAAGTGCTCCGGAATCGTTATCAAAATAAGGTTCATCGTAGAAATAGAAATTGCTGTCATTATGAGACATTGCAAGCAAGTACCATTCCTTCGAGAACAGATCATATTCGGGTCCCGGTGTCCATCCTGTGGGAAGCAGGAATGTTCCGTCGTTAATTGCAAGATACACACCTGAAGGGAGCATATCATAATCGCTCATTGTGCCCTTTAAATATTCAAGTATGGCATCATCATCTTCAAAGGAAATATCCTCCAAAGCATCACCGACACCGGCTGCATAATATAATGCCGCCTTCATATCGCCTTCCAGGATGTCAGCATAGTCCGTTGACAATCCATCCAGTGAAGAATACAAAAGCGTACGTGTGGATGTACTTACGAAATAATAAATAATTGCCAGGATAACTGCCAATGATACCACGATCAAAGGCATCAAGATCATCAATACCTTACCACTTACTGTCTTTTTAGAAGCTGTTTTTACTTTAGCTTTGTTGCCCATAAAGATACATATCTCCTTCCTGTTTTTGTTTCTCGCTGCGCTTTTCTATGGATATTCTCCCTAAGGCGCTCCTATGAAAACATTATACAAAACCAGGCAAAAAGATGGGCTTCAAAATATACGCAAAATCATACGTTTTTTACGCAAAAAGCCCCCTGATATTTCAGGGAGCTTTCCATTGAATAATATATCTGTTATATATTTAAAGAGTATCATTTTCCGCAGGTTTTTCGGGTATTTCACCGTTGTGTTTATTTTATGTCCTTCTTCTGACGAAAATGTGAAAGGATATCTTTTATACCGGGTATTTCGGTTGCGATAAAAACAAGTGCAGGTGTCACTAAATATGAAAATATCATTATGCAAAGGATGCACTTTGAAGCCGTAAATAAATAATCCTTTACCATGGGATTTTTAAACAGGACCCCCGCTCCAAAACATATAAGTATAAAAACTGATTCCGGTATCAAAAATGCTCCGGTAAAACCGTCATCACCTTCTAAGTCACCCACTCTCTTTAGTCCCAAAACACCTCCATGTCCCACAAAACAGCCGAACATCAAAATGGTCATAAAGATAAAAACAGGATAAAACATAGATCTTTCCTGCATTCCGCAAATTCCTATCCCCAGATAAAATGAAATAAAGTAGGAAGCGCATATGGCAATGGACATTAAGATCTTTCCCGTAAATAATAACAATATGACAAAGAAACCTGCGGCAAGTATTAATACAAATCCGGGGTATTGTTCTTTTGCCATCTTATTTATCTCTCCGGAAAGGATCCTTGTTCCCACCAGGTAATGCTCTCCCTTAAGGGATGCATCAGCCTTTTTTATCAGCTCATCCGCAAAAGAAAATCGCTTTTCATCATCCTCCTCTTTGGCAGAAGCCTCATTAAGTATCAAAAGTGCTCTTGAATATTCCTGCCCCTGAAGCATCCCCTTTAATTCATTTAAAGAGGACTTTGCT
The DNA here is from genome assembly GCA_017958585.1 of Lachnospiraceae bacterium. Classification (GTDB taxonomy): domain Bacteria; phylum Bacillota; class Clostridia; order Lachnospirales; family Lachnospiraceae; genus RGIG10340. The sequence goes on along the minus strand of JAGDCK010000192.1, from coordinate 2,025 downwards.
CCATTTACCGCTTCCCTTAAATCTCCTGCCATGATAAAAGAAAAAGTTTCCGATTCCGAAACATGATCCAATATGTCTTCTATCTTCATCCGCCAGCCGGGAATATATTTTTGTTCGGAAAAATATGCCGCATAAACCAGGCTCACCGCTTCCCCGGGAAGTCCCGGAAATTCCGCTTCCAAAAATCCTGACAGTTCCTCTGCACTGTACATCGTTTCATTGACAACGGATCCCACTATCAGAGAAACCGTCTTTAATGTATTTTTTTGCCCGGACAGAACTGTTGAAACCAAAAGGGGATTATTCAAAAAATCCAGAAACTCCTTTACACTCATCTCATCTTTTCCGGAAAACCAGAATACCAGCCCGGTTATGTTTTCATTTAATCCCATAAGCTCTGCTATGTCTAAGGCTCCCATGGGCTTTGTCAAAGCTTCTTTTTTAAACAGCCATGACCTTTCTGCGAGCATGATTCTCACATCCTCACCCAGAGCGGTTCTTACCATCTCATTTTCATCTGCCTTTTCAGACACAAAAGAGACGAATTCCTCAAGGCCCATCTTCTCGTCCTCACGATTTCCGTAGGCATCATATATTATGAGTTTGATGATATCTTCATCTATACCCATGCCCTTTGTGAGCGCAGCCAGGTCCCCGGACTTAAAAGGCCTCTCGAATATATTTGCATAAGAAAAAACATTTCCTATCCCCGGCGTTTTTTCATAATTCTCAGTCAGTTCAAGCATTGCCCCTTCATCGGAGTTTCCATACGTTAAGATTATGACATCATCAAGGTTTATATCTCCCACGGGAAGGCCGATTACTCCAAGTTTTTCCAAAGACACATCCCCTATGGGAAGATCAGGCTCTATCCTAAAAAATCTGACATAAAACGCAGAAAAAAATACAGAAGCCAAAGCAACCGCTAAAAATGCTTAAGAGAATACCTTTAAAAAGCGAGCTTCAAACCCTCTTACAACTGTAATGACCTTTAGTTCGCCAAAAGCCGTCCCTTCAAGGGCCCTACGGCAAAGGGAAAGAACAACCGGCTCTATGATAAGGGCTACGATCAGGCTTATGACCACACCCTTTATTCCCACAAGTCCCAGTTCTCTTAAAAAAGGGATCTTACAAAAACACATGAGTACAAAGGAAAATACCTCTGTCAGGGAAAGCATTACTACAGGCTTCCATGCCTTAATTAAAACTTCTAAGGCTTCATTAACAATATGCCTGTCCCCGCCCTTTTGCGGAGTATTTGAAAAGCATCTTGAAACTATCATAAAAAATGGGAAAGTCATTATCACCTGAAATGCCCCGCCCAAAACTTTGGAAAAATAGGACAGATCATGGAAGAAACCGTTTGAAGCTATTTCCATCAAAAGGGATACCCCGGAAAAAGAAATTATAAAAACAGGCTCAAGGTAAGATCTGCAAAGGCAGAGTAAAAAAGCAAAAAGGCATATTGCCAAAATGACCACTGCCCAGACCGGGACCTTTGCAAAAAAGGTCTCAAAGAAGTTTATCCCGTTTACTTTTTCCCCGATCAGATCAAAAGCCTTTCCGATATCCGAAAACTCCTCTCTCATAATGGATAATCCCTTATAAACCCCGGATTCATCCGGCAGGTATTTTGATATATCAAAGTTCATATTCCCCGTCACAAACATTTATACTCTCCTTCGCGCACATAAAGATTATCAAAACAAAACCCCGACAAGTTTTCACCGTCGGGGTTTTATCAAACGATGTTATCTGCCTTTGTTCATTCTGTCCTTGTCGATAAGGAGCACATAGAACACGTTGCCGTAGAAAGGATTTTTCACAAGGCGCCCGTTGTTGTACACATTTTTAACGATGCCCGTCTTTGTGATGACCCTGTGCTCCACATACTCTCTTATCTCTACGGAATTGTGGTCTATCTGGTTCCAGATCTTCTCCTCCACAGTCTCAATGTCATCGGGATGCACCAGTCCTCTGAAGCTCTGGTTGCTGAACTTCATAAAGTCGTCCACATCATCGCAT
>JAGDCK010000191.1 GCA_017958585.1 Lachnospiraceae bacterium | reverse complement strand
GATTTAGACTAAAGAAATTATTGATAAAAGCGATTAAAGAAAAACAGAAACTGTAGATTAGAAAAGCTTCAAGCCTTGTATCAAAGACTTGAAGCTTATTTTACTTTATTGGAAAGTCCTCCGAATTTCCTATAAAGTAAAAAGCGCTCCGCTAAGGATGCGCACTCGCGCGAGAAGAAGATTGTTGCTAAAGCAACACGCGCTCGGCGCGTAGAATCTCGCAAGCGAGATTCTTTTTTATAACAAAATATTTTATGCTTCCTTAATAAGGTTTACGATGGTCTTAATGGAATCAAGCTGTCCGCTGTCAGACATATTCTGAATGAAGGTCTGTCTGTTACAGTAGAGTTCCTGAACCTTTTCGACAAGCAGATTAGTGGTGAGATCATCCTCACTTACCACCATGGAAAATCCCTGAGATTCAAAGGACTGCGCATTCTGGATCTGGTCCCCACGGCTGCTGGCAGCGGGAAGAGGGATCAGAAGATTTGGCTTCTTTAATGCGAGAAGCTCACAGATTGCATTGGCGCCTGCTCGTGAGATCACAATGTCGGAAGCTGCAAAGAGATCCTTTAACTCGGATTTTACATATTCAAACTGCTTGTATCCGGGAGTGGTCAACAGGAGATTGTCGATCTTGTCCTTTCCGCAGATGTGAATGATCCTGAAGTCGCTTAAAAGTCTGGGAAGTGCATCTCTTACGGCTTTATTTACATTTGCGGCTCCGAGGCTTCCTCCGATAACCATGATGACGGGCTTTGATTCATCAAATCCGCACATCTTAAGTCCGGCTTCGCGGTTTCCCTTGGAGAGCTCTGCTCTGATGGGAGAGCCGGTGAGCACTGCCTTGTCTCCGGGAATGAGTTTCAGGGTCTCTGGGAAATTACAGCAGACTTTTTTTGCCACGGGAATGCACAGTTTATTTGCAAGCCCTGGAGTCATGTCGGATTCGTGGATGATGCAGGGGATATGAAGGCTTGCGGCTGCTCTTACTACGGGAACAGATACAAAGCCACCCTTTGAAAATACCACGTCAGGCTTAAATTCTTTTAAATACTTCTTTGCCTCGGCATATCCCTTGATAACTCTGAAGGGATCTGTCAGGTTCTTTGGATCAAAATATCTTCTGAGCTTTCCTGTGGCGATCCCGGTGTAGGGAATGTCAAAATCGGAGATAAGCTTTTTTTCGATTCCGTCGTAGGAACCGATATAGGCGATCTCATATCCTGCATCCTTTAAAGCGGGAAGCAGTGCAATATTAGGTGTTACATGTCCGGCTGTTCCACCGCCGGTGAGAACGATCTTTTTCATTTTTAACCCCTCTCTGCAACCATATTTTCCAAAGCAAGAGCGAGCTGATCGGGGCAGGAGGTGGATTTAAAACCACATTTGATACCCTTTAACCTTGAGATAGCTTCCGCCGGTGTCATGCCCTTTACAAGAGCGGCTACGCCCTGAGTGTTTCCGCTGCAACCGCCGGTGAATTTCACAGATTCGATAAGGTCATCCTTTATCTCAACATCTATGGCTGTAGCGCAGGTGCCATGTGTTTTGTAATGCATTATTTCATATCCTTTCCATGGACCGGAAAAGTCTTTCCGATCTTTTTTTATCAATTGAACAGAATTATAGCAAAAAAACAGGCTTAAATCAATTTTTAGGCAAAAAAACTAAGAGAAAATAAGGAGAATTTATTGTCTCGGATACTTAGGGGGAAAGGGGTTACGCTTAAGTATTTATCAAAAATCTTAAGAGAAAATTTCCTTTACGGCTATAGGGGGATATAGTAAAGTTATAGATGGATTCCGGGGGGAATTATGGATGTATTCCGATGGGAACTGAGATTTTACGCCGCGGAGGCGATTTCGGAGGAAAGATATGAAGATAGTAGTACTTGAGAGAAACAGTGTAGGTCCCGATATTGATGTGAGCTGCTTTGAGGAGCTTGGGGAAGTGACCTATTACAGAAACACTGTTACCATAGATGAAGTAAAGGAAAGAGTAAAGGATGCGGATATAATCGTTGCAAACAAATCTCCCATGAACGAGGAGAGCTTAAAGGATGCTAAAAATGTAAAGCTTATCTGCGAATTTGCCACAGGATATGACAACTGCGACTTGAATTATTGCAGGGAGAGAGGTATCTGGGTGGAAAACGTGGTGGACTATTCCACAGCCATGGTGGCTCAGCACACATTTACCATGGCCCTTGCCCTGTCCCAGAGCCTTGCCCACTACGATGAATATGTAAAGAGCGGCGAGTACAGCGCCCAGGACAGGTTCTCTAACTTCTCCGTTCCTTTCTATGAACTGGATGGAAAGACCTGGGGTATCGTCGGCATGGGAAATATTGGAAGGCGTGTGGCAAAGATAGCAAAGGCCTTCGGATGCAGAGTGATCTTTTATTCCATCACCGGGAAAAGCACCTGCACGGACTATGAGCAGGTTGACAAGGAGACACTTTTTAAGGAGAGCGACTTTTTATCACTGCACTGTCCGTTAAGCGATCTGTCCCGGAATTTTGTGGACAAAGAAGCCCTGTCAAAGATGAAGAAAAGCGCAATCCTTATAAATGTGGCAAGAGGTCCCGTGGTAAACAACACGGATCTCTACGAGGCGCTTGAGAACGGAGAGATAAGGGCAGCAGGTCTGGACGTACTTGAAAAAGAGCCCCTGCAGCTGACAAATCCTTTAAGCAAGATAAAGGACAGCAACAGACTGATCATCACACCTCACCTGGCATGGGGAAGCGTGGAAGCAAGAGAGCGCTGCGTCCGGGGAGTGTATGACAATATAAAAGACTTTCTTCAGGGTAAGCCCAGGAACCTGGTAAACCCCTGATCGTTCGTTTGAAGTATTTCGAATTAAAGCTTTTGATAGAGGATCATTAGTCCCGGAAAGGTAATAAAATGGAAAACAAAGAGATAAACAGTTCTGTGGAAAGCGGTGCGAAAGAAACCTCCGCCACAGAATACAAACCAAATATCGAGGATAAATTCAGAGACTGGCTCAAATGGTGGCCATGGGCCCACGAGATCTTCTGCAAATATGAAGAGATCTGGGTATATCTGGTGGTTGGAGTGTTGACCACCATAGTTGCATGGGGCGCCATGTTCCTGTTCAGCGCCATCGTATATGGAAACCCCGAGTATCCCACCAGCGTTCAAAATTTCGTGCTTAGCACTGTAAACTGGGTATCCGGTGTTATATTCGGATATTTTACCAACAGAAAATATGTATTCAGAAGCCATGGCAAGATGCTTCCCGAGGCAGTGAAGTTCGTGGGCGCCCGAGTATCCACCTGGGTTCTTGACGTGGTATTAAGACAGCTTCTCGGAAACGTGCTGGGTATGAACGTGTACGTGGTCACCATCATTGATGCAGTTCTTGTGACCATCGCAAATTACGTGTTCAGCAAGATATTCGTCTTCTCAAAAAAGAAGAAGTAATGAATTCGACTACCCGGAAATGAGTTTTACAGTTTTTTACGAAAAAAGCCAATTTACACGGTAGCAATAATTAATGTCTTACAGTTTTTTGGAGGATTATGAAATAATAACTGTAATGCGTTAAGTAGGGCTACCGTTTTATATTAGAAAGTGCTTAAAAAACTGTAGAGTGAATTTTTTCTTACAGTTTTAAATCAAGAAATTTAAAATAAACTGTAGAGTGCCGGTTTGGCTCTACCGCAAAAAATACAAACCATAAGAAAAAACTGTAATGCGATTTGGGGCTTACAGTAAACAATATGAAACCCAAGAAAAAACCGTAATGCAATTTAGACGTTACAGCAAATAATTCGAAAGCCAGGAAAAAACCGTAATGCATAGGCCGGTATAGCACATAATGCGAAAAATGTCAGAACTGTAATGCGTAGGAAAGTGTAACTGATCCGCTGAAGACCTGCAAAAGGTGTAATGCATCGGGCTGTACGCATATTTTTCCATAATCGGGGGAATTTCATACACAGTATGAACAGTTCTGAGAATTAATAAAAACGAATTTAGTATGAACATTCTCAAAGAAAACAAACGCCTGTTTGGTATATCAACCATAAAAACTGCAGGATAAATTATGATAAACTGACAAAAAAATGGAAACTTGCTTGTAATACAGTTTTAAGTGTGTTATATTATATGCAAGTCGATAAAAACGTTTTTATTTTGTTTTAAAAAACCTGCTGTTTTAACAGGGATTTTTAAATAAAAGCGGTTGTCGATGGTAGAAATGTTTTTATTTTTGCTCTATTAATTCAATTCAAAGATTGTATTTCTCAATTTAAAGATTGTAATTCGCCAGGCAAATCTAAAGACATTTATTTTTTAAGGAATATAAAAACGTTTTTATTTTACTTCGTAAGCGGAGGATGCGGTCATGGAGGCCACGAAAACAAAATATTCTGCCGATGGAATGGCGAGACTTGCCAGAAAGGCTGCGGCAGAAGGCATTGTTCTTTTGAAAAATGAAAATAACGTTCTTCCGTTTGACGAAAACGAGACGATATCGGTATTCGGACGATGTCAGTTAGAGTATTACAGAAGCGGAACCGGTTCGGGTGGAGCAGTGAATGTGGCATATACCACGAACCTGGCGGACGGACTTAAGAACAGCAACAAAGTAAAGCTCAACGAGGAGCTTTATAACACATATAAAAACTGGATAAAGGAAAACCCCTTCGACAACGGAGGCGGCGGCTGGGCGGCAGAGCCCTGGTGCCAGAAGGAAATGCCTGTTTCCTACGAGATGGCTGCCGAAGCTGCAAAGAAGAGCAGCAAGGCGGTTGTGGTTATCGGCAGAACTGCCGGTGAGGACAAGGACAACAAGGCAGAGGAAGGAAGCTTTTACCTTACAGGTGAAGAACTTTCCATGTTGCAGAATGTGGTGAACGCATTCGAGAACGTGATCGTGGTCCTGAATGTGGGCAACATCATTGATATGAGTTTTCTTCAGACTCTGTCATATGCCTTCAGGATAAAGGCAGTGCTCTATGCATGGCACGGCGGTATGGAAGGCGGAAATGCCACAGCGGATGTCATGACGGGAAAGGTCATGGCCCAGGGAAAACTTTCCGACACCATAGCAAGAAGCATTGAAGATTATCCTTCAAATGTAAACCACGGCGGAGATTTAAAGAACATCTATCAGGAAGATATCTACGTCGGATACAGATATTTTGAAACCTTTGACAAAAACGCGGTAATGTTTCCCTTTGGATTCGGTCTCTCTTATACAGACTTTGAGATCGCTCCCGGCGAGTGCTACACAAGGCTTAGAAATGACAAGCCGGAACTCGTGATCGAGGGCATGGTAAATAACAAGGGAACCAAGTATTCGGGAAGAGAGGTCATTCAGATCTATGCGGAAGGTCCTCAGACGAAGCTTGGAAGACCCGCAAAGGTTTTGGTCGGATTCAAGAAAACCGGAGTGATCCCTCCGGGAGGAAGTGAAGAGTTCGAGATTTTGATCCCGTTCTCAGCGCTTTCGGTATTTGACGACACGGGAATCACAGGACATCCCAACTGCTATGTGGTTGAAAAGGGTGACTATGTGTTCCACATCGGAAACAGTGTCAGAGACACGAAAGTGATGCTGGTGGACAGCAGGGCAAAATACCATATCGGCGAGACCGAGGTGGTGGAGAAACTCAATGAAGCCATGGCTCCGATTGAGAGTTTCAAGAGAATGTGCCCGGGAGAGAAAAAAACCGACGGAACCTACACTCTTGAGTATGAAAACGTTTCGTTGAAGAAAAATTTCCTCAGGGACAGAGTTTTGGGAAACCTGCCCGAGGTGATTGAATACACAGGGGATAAGGGCTACGTATTAAAAGATGTGGCCGACGGTAAGTGCACCTTGGATGAGTTTGTGGCTCAGTTATCTAATGAAGATATGGCCACACTTGTCAGAGGTGAGGGAATGTGTAATGTGAAGGTAACCCCGGGAACGGCATCGGCCTTCGGAGGTGTGTCCGACAGACTTCTTGATTTCGGTATTCCCATTGCCTGCTGTGCTGACGGGCCCAGCGGTGTGAGAATGGACGGTGGCTTTAAGGCCACACAGTTACCCATAGGAACCGCACTTGCATGTACCTGGGATCCCGACCTGGTGGAGAAGCTTTTCACCATGCAGGGTAAGGAAATCCTCATAAACAACATCGATACTTTACTGGGACCCGGAATGAACATTCACAGGCATCCCTTAAACGGCAGAAACTTCGAATATTATTCGGAGGATCCGCTGATAACCGGAAAGATGGCGGCAGCCACAGTCAGAGGAATCGACAAAAACGGAGTATTTGCCACCATCAAGCATATGGCTTTAAACAGCCAGGAGCACAACAGACGAAAGATCGAGGCCGTTGTCTCCCAGAGAGCCATCAGAGAGATTTATCTGAAGGGCTTCGAGATAGCAGTCAAAGAGGGAAATGCGAAGTCCATAATGACTTCCTACAATCCCATCAACGGATATTGGTCAGCATCAAATTACGATATGACAACCACTATCCTCAGAGAGGAATGGGGATATGACGGACTGGTCATGACAGACTGGTGGGCAACCATGAACGGAGCCATCGACAGAGGCGAAGATTCGGTAAAGCACACCGCGGATATGATCAGAAGCCAGAACGACGTATATATGGTTGTCAGCAACAACGGTGCGGAGCTTAATGTAAACGGCGACGACACCATACAGGCTTTGGAGGAAGGCAGACTCACCGTAGGCGAGCTTCAAAGATGTGCGAAAAACATCTGCAGATTCCTCTTAAACACTCCTTCACTTAAGAGAGTGGGAAGCCTCAGAAATCAGATACCTTTCATGGCATCCGAAAAAACCGGGGAAGCAGGGGTACAGGAAATAGCAAAGACCCCGAGAGTGGAACTTGGAAATGCCAAGGAGCCGACGGACAGGTGGTTCTACTGTGACAGGGAGAGGATCGTAAACGTAGTCGTAAAGATAATGTACGATCACTCAAACATAGCACAGACGGTCTGCAAGGCATCTCTTAACGGCAAAGAACTGAATATTTTCCAAACTAACGGCACAGATGGAAATTGGATATATCAAAAGTTACTTCGAGTGAGATTGGAAGAAGGGTGGTACCACTTGGAGCTTGAGTTTCCAAAGCCGGGTATGCAGGTAGCCTACATGGAATTTGTTTCAGAAAATTAGGAGAGGTTTATGAAAAAGGAAATGAAAAAAGAAAAAAAAGGAAGTTTCCTTGATGTACTCAGCGATGATTACAAGGGGAAAAAGTTGGGAATATGGATCGGGTTTATCATCTCAATACTCAACATTGTGATGTTCCTTCCATTTATCAAGTGGGTTGGAATCGTAAATGCCGATGCCCTGTATTCCAAGATACGTACAAGCAGTGCGAACATCGAGATCTTAAGAAGCGGTTACAATGCATTTGATCTTTTGCACTTTGTACAGTACTCCGGCTTCGGAGCAATCGGTTTGCCCGCCATGCTGCTTTTACTGTTTGCGGTTGCAACATTATATTTCCAGATCGCAAATGTGGTAAAGGTGTTGAGAAACAGCAAGGGCAGAAAAGGAAATCTTGCACTTTACAGCGCAGGAGAAGGCGCAATGGGATTTGAAGTTGCGCTGACACTTTCAATGATCGCCTATGTTGCATTTTCAAATGCAAGATTTGAGATGAAAGGTTTTTCACTTTCACCGGTGGTGATCATAGCGCTCATCATCAGCTTTGTGGGTCTTGTAGCAGTAAAGATCCCTCAGTCAAAAGAGAGGGCATTCTACCATGACAACGGTCTGTTGAAGGAGATCAGAAAGAACTGGGTACTGTTCCTTATGCTGGTTCCCACATTCTTCTACTTCCTCATCAACAACTACCTGCCCATGGCCGGTATTTACTACGCGTTTACAAACTTCAACTTCAGAGACGGTCTCTGGGCCAGCCCCTTTGTTGGATTTGCAAACTTTGAGTACCTGGTTAAAGCTCAGTTGTGGATGCTCACCAGAAACACAGTACTTTACAACATCGTATTCATCTTCCTCGGCAATGCATTGCAGATCATCTTTGCAATCTTTGTCAGCCAGGTAGCGGTTAAGTGGTACAAGAAGACAACACAGACCCTTATGTTCATGCCTTACTTCGTATCATACGTTATCCTGAAGGTTATCGTATACAACATTTTCGAGTACCAGTACGGTGTTATCAACACATTTGTGGTAGCCCTGGGTGGAAACAGGATCGACTTTTACAACACGCCGTCATATTGGCCCTTCCTCATCACATTCTTTGCGATCTGGAAAGGTATCGGATACGGAATGGTTGTTTACCTGGCCACCATCATGGGAATCGATGCAGAGCTTTATGATGCGGCAAAGGTTGACGGAGCAAACGTCTTCCAGCAGATCAGATTCATCACTCTGCCTCAGTTAAAGCCCACCTTCATCATCCTCCTTCTCTATGCACTTGGTGGAATCATGAAGGGACAGTTCGAGCTCTTCTACCAGATGGTAGGTAACAACGGAGTTCTCTACAATGTAACAGATATTCTTGATACATATGTATACCGTGTAGCTATGACTCAGCCCACAAGTATCGGACTGGGAACCGCGGCAGGTCTGTATCAGTCAGTATTCGGATTCATCCTGATTGTCGGTACCAACTGGATCGTAAAACGCAGGAACGAAGAGTACGCATTATTCTAAGGAAGGAGGTAGTGGAAAATGACAATAAGAAAAGGACCCTCACAGATAATATTCAACATAGTTTCATATACACTGTTAGCTTTAATGTCAATCATTTGCGTTATCCCCTTCGTAATGATCCTCTCAGGTTCATTCACGGATAACCACACTATCCTCACAGAAGGTTACAGCCTTCTTCCCAGAGACTTTTCAGTGGAAGCGTACAAGACAGTATTTAAAGCTCCCGAGGACATTTTACAGGCCTACAAGATGACATTCTTTTACACAGGCCTCGGTACTTTCCTGGGACTTATAATGATCACACTTACAGCTTATGTAATTTCAAGAAAAGAGTTTAAGTACAGAAATACAGTATCATTCATCATTTACTTCACCAGTATCTTCGGTGGTGGTACCATTCCCTGGTATCTCATGTACTCCCAGGTACTCAATGCGAAGGGAACAACATTTGCAATCTGGTTCCCCGCACTGATGAGTCCGTTCCTCGTAATCCTCATGAGAACCTTCATCATGGGAAGTGTGCCAGATGCCATCACAGAGTCCGCAAAGATCGACGGTGCCGGACATGTGACAATATTCCTCAGGATCGTAATGCCGGTTTTGGGACCCGGACTTGCAACCATCGGATTGTTCCTTGCTCTCGGATATTGGAATGACTGGTACAGATCCAGTATGTTCTCAACAGATTCATCCACATGGGAACTTCAGTTTTACCTCTATGACCTGCTCAATGCTTCAACAGCCATCAAGCAGATGTCACAGAACTCATCAATCTCAACAGCAGAGTTGCCTACACAGTCAGTTAAGCTGGCCATGGCAGTTGTATCAACCGGACCTGTGCTTTTGTTCTATCCCTTCGTGCAGAAATACTTCGTATCCGGTATTACAGTCGGTGCTGTTAAAGGTTAAGGCGGTTACATACAAATCAGTTTATTGGGGGATGGTCCCTTGATAATAAATTTCAAACGTTGGGGAGGACCAACGAAAAGAAAGGAAGGATTACTATTATGAAAAATGGTAAGAAACTATTGGCCCTGTTACTTGCAGGATCAATGACACTTTCTCTTGCAGCATGCGGAAGCAGCGCTTCAACAGAGAGTGACAAGGCTTCAACTGACACAGCTGCTACAGAGACAGCTACAACAGACGAAGCTGCAGCAGAAGACACAGCATCTACTGGTCTTGACACAAGCGAAAGAGTAGACCTCGTATTCTATGTAATGGGTGATGCTCCCGCAGATGAGACAGTTGTAGAGGATGCTCTCAACGAGAAATTGCTCGAGAGACTCAACGCAACTATCGACTTCCAGTTCTCAACATGGACTGATTTCCAGCAGAAATATTCACTTGAGCTCACATCAGGTGGTGCAGACCTTATCTACATCGCTAACTGGTTGAACTTCAAGCAGCTTGCAAAGGACGGAGCTTTCCTTGAGCTTAACGATCTTCTTGACAACTATGGTCAGGGTCTTAAGGAGCTTTGCGGCGACGATATGCTCAACGCTTGCTCAGTAAACGGCGAGATCTATGCAGTACCTGCTTGCTGGCCTGAGTATGTATCTTCAGGTATCAAGTATCGTGAAGATTTAAGAGCAGCTTATGATCTTCCTGTTCCTGATTCACTTGAGAACGTAGAAGCATACCTTTCCGGTATCAAAGAGAATCTTCCTAACCAGGGACTTCTCACATCTACAACAGAAGAGTCTACAGGACTTCAGGTAGCATTCGATGCAGCTTGGTTACTCAACCTTAAGTATGCAAGTGTTACAACAAACGGACTTCCTTATGGTCTCAACGCTCTTTATGAGACACCTTCAGATGTATATGATTACTGGTTCTCAGATGATTTCGTAGAGGACTGCAAGCTCATGAAGAAGTGGGCTGATATGGGATTCTGGTCAAGATCGGCACTTTCTGATACAAACGATTCAGAAGCATTCACAAACGGTCTTTGCGTAATGGAGCCTCAGGGACAGAACCCTTCCAAGTACATCACATCTGTTTCTACATTTGCTGATGCAGGACAGGGCTGGGAGGCAGCTTACCTTGCATATGGTGAGGTTAACGGCGTTATCTATCCCGGACACGCTACACAGAACGGTACAGCAGTAGTTCGTGGTTCAAAGAATCCTGAGAGAGCAATCGCAGTTCTCGAGGCTCTTATGACTGATGCAGAACTCAACAAGCTCGTTCAGTGCGGTATCGAAGGTACACACTACACAATCAACGATGAAGGCTTCTATGAGTCAATCACAGACGAGAGTGGCTCAGCTCCTTTCGGATATGAGAACTTCAATACATGGAACCTCAGAAACACAGAGTACAAGCTTATCTCCAAGAACGATGCACTTCTTCAGGATATCTTCAACAGATATACAACACTCGGCGAGAAGACAAAGTTCCCCAACGTAGATATCTACTCAGGTTTCGCAGAGGACTTCTCAGAGTATGACGCTGAGAGAACAGCAGTATCTAACGTTATGAGACAGTACCTTGCTCCTCTTCAGGCAGGTCTTGTAGCTGACGTTGACGCAGCAGTAGAAGAGTTCCGTACAAAAGCTACAGAAGCAGGTCTCGAGAAGGTTCGTGAAGGCTTCAAGGCTCAGTGGATCGCATACTGCGATGAGTATGGTTACAAGTAAAATTTAACCCATACTAAAATCTGAAACATAAAATTAATGCCCCGGTTTTTACAAGCTAAAGACCGGGGTATTTTTAAAAAAATCGGCTTATTAAAGCCAAACATTTCTTTACTATTGAAAAAATAAAGTCTATACTAGAGTAAGTATAACGGTTTACAAAGGAGTAATCATGGGAAAGGTCACAATAAAAGATATAGCAAGAGAAGCCGGGGTATCGATCTCCACCGTGTCAAACGCACTTAACGGGGTGTCGGTAGTAAAGCCGGAAACCAGAGACTATATCCTTGGAGTTGCAGACAGATTAAATTATATTCCGGATTTTAACGGCAGGAATTTAAAAGCAAAATCAACAAAGGTTTTGGGACTGTTTGTAACATCACTGAAGGGACCTTACTTTGCAACTCTTGCGGATATCATGTTCTGGGAATGTGTAAAACACGGTTATGAACTGACGATCTTCATCACATGGAACGAGCGAAGCGCCATTAACAGTATCCTCGGAAAGCGCGTGGACGGATGCGTTATCCTCTCAAGCGACGTGGATGATGAGGGTGCAAAGCGAATCCTTGAGCTTGAATATCCCACAGTATTTATCGACAGAGAATTAAAATCGGAAAAAGTTTCCAGCATCATATTTGACTCCTACAGAGACGGAGTGACTGTTGCGGAGCACTTTATCAGAAAAGGTGTAAAAAAGCCCATGCTCATCACCGGTGTGCGTGGCAACTACGACTCAAAGGAAAGATCCCGCGGATTTCTGGAGAGACTTGAAAAAGAAGGCATCGTGATCCCGGATGATTACATCCTGGACGGTGAATTCAACACTGATGAGACTTATGAAGTAATGAATAAGTTCCTGCAGACAGGAAAGCCTTTACCCGAGGCAATATTTGGTACCAACGACCTTTCTGCCATCGGTGCCATAAATGCGTTAAAAGACAACGGCTATAGCGTGCCCGGGGATGTGATAGTAATGGGAGTGGATGACATTGATATGTGTGAATATTTAAATCCCACTCTGTCCACCATCAGAACAGGATTTGAGAAGCAGGGAAGCCTGGCCGTTAAAAAGCTTGTAAAGATGATAAACGGTGAGGAGACCGGTGACATCTATAAACTCCACGGACAATTGGTGGAGAGAGAATCAACCAACAAAGACTACAATAAACTTTAAATATATGATCAGAATATAAAGATCGAGATAATAAAAGCAGCTCCGTTTTTACGGAACTGCTTTCTTTTATTTGTCAATCATGTAATTACAGGTGCCGGACCATTTCCTCCACAAGCTTTGCGGAATGCTTTGCAGCCTTTTTTTCAAATGTAGGATAATCCTCCTCGGCGGAATCATCTGCCTTGTCGGAGATGGCGCGGAT
>JAGDCK010000190.1 GCA_017958585.1 Lachnospiraceae bacterium | reverse complement strand
TCCTCTGTCTTTTGATGTTTTCTCACGCCGTTATATCCCATGGCCATGACAGAATCTATATCCTTTATGAGGGCCTCCTCTGAGGGGGGTGTCAAATGGGAATCATGCCAATAGCCCTGATCCAATATGAGCCTCTGGTAAATGGGAGCACCGTTTAAGAGGATATTTCCCTTGTCGATCCTCACTTCTCTCATACCAAAATAGGATCCCACTTTGTCTGCAACTTCATTTTCATTTTTGATAAGTTTAAGCTCCACATCATAAAGTGATGGATACTCAGGACTCCACTCATAGATAGCCCACTCAAAGATGTCGGGTCTTGACAGTCCTATCTCAAGCCTTGCTTTTCCGCAGGAGACGTTTGCCATGGCCGATGCTATGTGGACTCTGTCCTCCCCAAATGTGACATCCGCTCTGAGATTTAAGGAAGTATCAAAATAATCGCAGTCCACATCTGCTTCGATAACCACCGTACCCTTTGAGCGATCCGGGGTGATCTTTATAGCTTTTATATGATCTTCCCCCACAGACTCCATCCATACACTCTTCCAGATTCCTGTGGTCTGAACATACCAGCATCCGAAATTGTCCTTTATCCAGCGCTGTTTTCCTCTGGGCATACTCCAGTCATAGTTATCTTCAACCCTGACTGTTATCCTGTTTTCGCCCACTTTTAATTTATCCGTTATATCAAAAGAAAACCTGGCATATCCGCCTCTGTGATCCCCCACAGCCTCTCCGTTTACATACACGGTTGCCGCAAAATCAACACCTTCAAAGTGAAGCAGGACCTTTCTATTTTCCAGGTCTTCTTTTCTTATCTCAACGGTTTTGCCATACCAAACGATCCTGTGAAACTTCTCATCCTTAATCCCTGACATAGTCGTCTCGTATGTAAAAGGAACCTTGATCTTTTTCCATCCGTCCTTTTTGTCTGCATACCACTTGTCTTTGACTCCAAGGTTTTCATCATCGAAATCAAAATCCCATTCGCCGTTTAAGAGTGTAAAATTCTCACGCACCATCTGAGGTCTGGGATAGTCTTTTACATAAAAGTGTAAGTTTTCCATAATCTTCATTCCTTTCACAAACTGATTGATCTATATTAATAGTCTAATTAAATACTTCCACATCCATCACCAGTCCCTGGGGGTAGTCACCGAAAGCACTTCCGAAGAGATTAAGTCCACCCACGTGGGAAGCGTCTTCTTTTACACCTATGCGAAAGCTGATAAATTTGCCCTCTCCCGCAAACAGGGTGTCCATGTTTTCATCCGAAACCTTTGTCTCGTTGTCGTAGGTACCGGAGTCGTTTATCCTGATGTTTTTTAATATGCCGTACTGTGTCATTGTATCTCCCCACCAGTCGGGATTTAATGCACCGCGCCTGCCTCCAAAGTCCCCCGGGATGAGCAGCGTTGTCAGTTCTCTCCCGTTTACCCAAACCGTCACATCCGATGGCCAGTCATTTTGATATCCCGGAGCTTCCGAGCATATCTCAAAGGAAAACCTGATCTCCTTAACCTTCTTTTCTCTGAATAAATATGTGGGAAATCTGTACTCCACGAAGCCTGTTCTAAACCACAAAAGCTCTGCCTCCGCCCTGTCCACACAGTAAAAACTTGACGGAGAATCCTCTATTCCCAGATATCCCCTCGCGCCTGCAAGGCCGCAATTACCGTCCACATCGCATTCGAAATAGTTTCCGACAGGCATGGGGAAAGAAAATACCGACGTGGCTTTTGGCTCCCTTCTGTGTTCAAATACATTAAGGTACAGATCCTCAAACACGATGCCGCACATTTTCTGGCTTCCTCTGACTCCGGGGCGCTCCCTCATCACTATCATTCCCGCGTCCTCAAGTACCTTGGCATGCATTGCAGCCGAGGACTGTGGAATATCAAATTCTTTCGCTATCTCCGAGATATTGGCTGAGTGCTACGTAAGATATCTGAGGATCTCAAGCCTGATCTCTGATGAAATGGCCTTTCCAACCTTTACCACCTCGTCTGGTCTGCCCAGATCAAGCTCCAGTCTCTTTTTATTTGTTGTCCTTATTTCCAAACCCTGTAAACCTCCGTTTTCATTGGATGTATCATGAATTAATTGTAGTATTTTGGTCTTTTACAACAATTTCATCGTTAGTTATTTTACAACAATAAACCCTTGAATATTTAGGCACTATTGACATAGTCATTTAACATCCTCAATGCTATATTAGTCTCGTCGGCGAGAATTTGCAACAGTAATTTTGTTGTTTTTCTGCCCGGGTCTGTGATTAGTCATTTTTTCCGGACTCTGACAGAAAATCCGCCAAAATAAATTTTTATAGAATGGGATAAATATGAAAACTGACAATGGATCAAACAAAATTAAAAAGCCTGCAGCATTGATTTGCTGCATAATACTCATTTTAGCAATCGCAGCGATATGCCTGATTTATTTCGGGATCATAAAAAAAGGAAAAGAGGATATGAACAAAATAACACTTGGCAACAATAATGCTTTTACATTTTCAAACATAGACGGCTTAGGAGTAAAGGGAATCGGAGATCCTTTTATGCTAAAGGTATCCCCCACAGAATATTATATGTACTGCACCAACTCCGATTCCGGTCTTTCCGTGTGGGAAAGTTCAGATATGATTAATTGGGAAAACAAAGGTGAGATTTACAGTAAAGATCAGGAAGGTGCCTGGGGATACCAGAATTTCTGGGCTCCGGAAGTATTTGAAAAAGACGGTAAATACTATCTGATCTACACTGCCAGATATACAAAGGACAGGATGTTAAAGATAGGCCTGGCAGTTTCGGATTCACCTGCAGGACCATTTAAAGATCTGGTGATGGGTGAGCCCTTTTTAAATCCTACAAAAGCCGTTATCGACGGAGATGTGTTTACGGACGATGACGGTTCAATGTACATGTATTTTGTCCTGGATTGCTCCACAAACACGGTAAACGGTGTAAACACAAGCCAGATTTATGGTGTAAAGTTAAAAGACGATTTAACAGGCATGGATGGAAACCCGGTACTCCTTGCAACACCGGATCAGCAATGGGAAATTGAAACAGGAAATTACGTCTGGAATGAAGGCCCCATTGTCATAAAGCATGATGGAATATATTATCTGGTTTACTCCTCAAGCTGCTATGACAATCCGGCTTACAGCCTCGGATATGCAACTTCGGATTCTCCGCTGGGACCTTTCACAAAGGCAGAGGAAAACCCGGTTCTGACTGCCGTAGGGCTTAAAAATGTGTCAGGCTCCGGTCACAACAACTTCGTATTAAGTCCTGACGGAACAGAAATCTGGGCTTCATACCACACTCACACAGATGTTGATCACCCCTCCGGAGACAGACAGTGTAACCTCTGCAGAATCGGCTTTACAGAAGATGGGAAATTATATTTTAACGGTCCTCTGGTAACAGATCAGCCCCTGCCATCCGGAAATGGTATCACAAATATAACCGCATCCTTTAAAGCCATTGCAGAGGGTGTCGACTGTAAACTCCTTACAGATGGTGCGATCCTGGTTCACAATGAAGGACGATATGCCACCGAATATGAGTTTTCCAAAGGAATGACCCTTCCCATTAACGAATCAGGCACAGTCGATATTGAAATGAATGATACCACTGCCGGTGAAGAATCCGTAAAAAGTATTTCCGGGATAGCCATTTATCCCGGAAGCGGATCCGTCCATGATATATATTCAGTGAAATTAAAGTTGGATGACCAATATACCACAGAATACGTACTGCCTGCGGATGCGACAGCTCCACTTTGCCTGTCATTTACCGGGACACCCGCAAAATCAGTCACTATAACCCTTACACCTTCTGAAGGTGCAAGCTCCATAACCCTTTCGGAAATAGAGTTGTTCAGCGGCGATTGTGCTGCTGTAAACGGTGACGTAGAGTAATAAAAACAAGAATCCGACCCACAAATACAGGTCGGATTCTTTTAATTATTTTTCTCTATGCATTATTATTTCTTCGTCACCGCTCAGGATAATAGAATCTGATACGGCATCATAAACAAAAGTTTGCTTTTCTTCTCCAAACATCATCAAAACTTTATCTTTTTCTAATGTATATGTTCCACTCTTTTGAAGTTTTCCGGCGTAGGAATATATATCCGGAATAACATCGTCAAGCATCTCGTCCACATACTCATCCAAAGTCTGTCCCAGTGTCTTTTCGATGTATTCTTCAAGTCCGGCAACTTCCATGTATTTGTAGAATTCTTCTTCAGAAATATTTTCATCAC
>JAGDCK010000023.1 GCA_017958585.1 Lachnospiraceae bacterium | reverse complement strand
TTGTATTTTTACTAACATCTAATACAGCGACCTCCATCTCGGTGCCGTTGTTATATGCCTTGTCCCTATACCACCGTCCGATATATTCTCTGTTTTCGTTGTCGAAATGTCCGTACTTCACTTTACATTCCTCCGTAAATTTAAATTTTTGCCCACTGGCATAAGTTAATATTAGCAAAACGGTATTTTTTTCAAAATTGTAATGTATGTCAGATTTTGTTTTTTATTGTTCAAAATCCCATCTTGTATTATTGGTACTTTTAAACTAAAATATATCTGTTAAGAAATGTTTTGGGGCTTATGGAGATTGGGATGGCAAAGATACATACAATAGCTGTTTTTATTTCACATATTTATGGAGATTATCAACGTGATCTGTGTCAGGGAGTCATAGACAAGGCTTCGCAATACGGATATCATGTTGATATTTTTGTTTCAAATGACGAAAAGGTTCTGGGAAACTACAGTAAGGGCGAGTTCAGTATACTTAAAATACCAAACTCCGCCAATTACGACGGAGTTATCACCAGTACCGGTACATATCTGGTAAAAGAGATCAAGGACAGGATCATAGAGGAACTTCAGACATGGAATTGTCCCGTGGTCGATATAAACACCGCGGAGACCCCCTTCGCAAGGGTCCTTTTGGACAACAATATCGCCACAAAGGAGATCGTGGAGCATCTGGTAAAGGTCCACAATTTCACCAGGATCGTATATCTTGGCTGTTCTGAAGAAGAATTCGTCTCAAAGGAGAGAGAACATTACTATCGCGAGGCCATGACGGATCTTGATCTCAAGGATCACATCATATATACGGAATCGGATTTTTCACAGGAAGGCATCATGACCGCCCTGGACAAGCTTTTGTTAAATGACCCCCAGGCCATTATCTGTTACAATGACCAGATGGCTTCCACAGTCATTGCGGAGCTTGCATCAAAGGGTGTTAACATCCCTCATCGTGTTGCGGTAACGGGATGCGACAATCTGGAGTTTGGTCAGAATATCAACCCCTCTCTTACAACGGTGACATTCCCGGCCTATGAACTTGGCGAAAAAGCCTTTGACTTCTTGCTTAAAAAACTGGATAATCCGGAGTTCGACGAATTTCTCACTGTGAATGCGACACCCATATACAGAAATTCCTGTGGTTGTCACGTTACAAAAAATACACCTCCAATTCTCTACAGTTATAAATTAAAGAGTAAGATCGATCAGCTTGAAAGAGTATATCTCTCCGGAATGAGAATGTCTTCCATTCTCCAGGGTGTAAAGGACCTGGATGTGGGCGTGGATCTTATAGATGACTTTGTAAGGAACGTTAACAAAGATCAGGGTGTTGTGGGCATGAGAGAATTCTATCTCTGTCTGTATTCCGAGTGGGACAGGATTTCCTCAGAGGTAAAACGTGTCACACATATGGAGGAGAACCTGGACAAGGACAAGATCTTTTTAAAGCTTGCAAGGCGTGACGGCGTCAGACTCTCAGAGTGCACTTTTTCCAAAAACGACTCACTGCCCGATTATATCAGAAACGCCAACACCAGCTCCGTTTACGTATTCACTCCCCTGTTTTTCGGCGAGAAGAGCTACGGATATATCTGTCAGGCCTACGAGAACAATATAATCTCATATCCGTTCCCGTTTGTGAGCTGGCTTTCAAACTTAAATTCCATGTTCCACTCGATCCGCAGCAACAAGAATATGCAGATCATGCTGGACAGACTGGAGGAGATCTACAGTCACGATGCTTTGACAGGACTCCTGAACCTCCAGACCTTCAACATGAAGGTTTCAGACTTTACAAAAAAAGCTATGGCAGATGGAAAACAGCTCTCAGCATTGGTACTTGACCTGGACTATCTAAAGAGGATCAATGACAAATTCGGTCACGCGGAGGGAAATTTCGCCATCCAGATCCTGGGACAGGCCATCAGCCAGGTGTTAAGCGATGATCTCATCGCCTGCAGATTCGGCGGAGATGAGTTCTATATCCTCTGCAGCGGTCTCAGCGAAGAAGAGACCCAGAATATCATTTACCGCATACAGAAATATCTGGAAAATTACAACGATACCAGTTCACGCCCCTTCAAGGTAATGGTTAGCGGCGGATACGCCATCATTGACGGTTACGAGACAGACGATGTGGATGAAGGCTTCAAGGCGGCTGACAGAAACATGTATGCACAAAAAGAGATCAGACATAAGAAATTCGGCAGTTCATTCAAGGACGATTCCGATCTGCGCTGATATCAGGATTTAGATCAAAAAATACCTCCGAGTTGATCACATTTTGTGACCTGCCTCGGAGGTTTTGTTTACTCTTCCACGCTTTCGGGAATATCTTTTTTAAATTGCATGTTCTTTCTGTATTCTGTGGGCGACACGCCGTAGGAAGCCTTGAATATCTTCATGAAATGTTTTTCATTCTCATATCCGATCTTCTGGCTTATCTCAACGATTCGCATATCTGTCTTCTCCAAAAGTTCCTTTGCCTTATTCATTCTGATGTCCTTTAAAAAGGCTACAAAATTGGTTCCTGTGTATTGCTTGAAGGCATAGGAAAACAGCGAATAGTTCATGGAAATATGGTTTGAAACCACCGCCATATTAAGATCCTTGTCATAGTTTTCCCTGACATACATTACTGCCTGCTGGATCTTTTGCTTGTTCTTGTAATCCTCGAATTTGTGGTTTAAGCTCTCCGTGAATTTGTCAAGCCATCCCATGAACTCATTCTCATAGAAGCCGATATTCTTGAATGCATAGAGGTGTTTGAATTTTTCGATTCTCTCGCTCTCAGCATGGAGCACCGCATCATAGGTCTCAGACAATTCCGAGAGGAAGCTGACCAGCTGCTCATCAAGGTTGAAATGGTCTATGTCCCTTCTGGCGTTCCAGAATATGCTCCTTAAGTTCTTCATGGCCTGCTCCACCTTGTCGGTTCCAAGCATCTGTATATAGGATGAGATGGTCTCAGCCTGAAGCTTTTCCTCGAATTTTGTAAAGGCCAGCAGTTCATCGTAATCAATCTGAAGTTTCTCAAGCCAAAAGGCTTCTATCCTGGCTTTTCTGGCCTCGTTGTAGGCATCTTTTATCTCCACAAAATCAGTGTGAAGACGGCTTATTCCGATATATCTGGTCCTCCACTCCTGGAGTTTATATTTGTTCAGCACCTCGGCCTTCAAAATATATATCTCGAAGTCTCCCAGATTGTTGATATATACATGATCCTCGTCTACCTTCATGTCCCCCGGGCGATTGTCCAGACATACCACAAAGTACCCGTCCGTAAAAAACGTATCTCCATACTCGCTGGCTATGGCCGCAACCTCAGCATCAGTCACATCATCGTCCCATATCATATGCTTGATCTGCTGACATCCGATGGTCCTGGTGTTTACATTTCTGACATGCTTTTCCTTGATCTCCTCATCAAGGGTTGTGAGGATCTCCTTTATCTTGTCACGATCCACGGGCTTTAATATATATTCCCTGACTCCTGCTCTGAGCATCTCCACGGCATAGGAGAACTCATCATATCCGGAAACCGCAACGGTCAGGGGTTTGTTTGGCAGATCCTGCATGGCCTTTACAAGCTCGATACCATCCATCTTTGGCATTCGGATATCGGTGAACATCACGTCCACCACCTGGGTCTTCAGAATCTCCAAAGCCATCTCGCCGTTACCGCATTCCAGTATGGTATCCACAGGAACACCGCTCCTCTGAATCATTGCCTTGATTCCCTGTCTTATCATTTTTTCGTCTTCAACTATCAAAAGAGTATGCATAAAAGCCTCCAAAAGGATTACTTTGATTCTTTTTCATCAATTTCATAAAAAGTCTGAGGAACTCTCAGCTGAACCTTTGTAAATACGCCAAGCTTTGAATTTACCGTAAGTCCGTAGCTGTCACCAAAGTTCATGTGGATTCGGTCTTCCACATTTTTAAGACCGATGCCATGACCTCCGCCCTCTCTGGATGCGTAGGATTTTTCAGTTTCATCGGTGTTGAACTTTCCATGGATCTTGTCCATAAGTTTCTCCACCTGTTCCTCCGTCATACCTTTTCCGGCATCGGTGACTTCCAGTATCACTTCCGAGTTCTCAAGCTTACCTTTGACATAAATATTGGTATTTTCCGCGATCTGCTCGATACCGTGATAAATGGCATTTTCCACAATGGGCTGCAGGCTCATCTTTGGAATCTGCTGTTTTAATACAAGATCCGGAATATTAAGGGATAAATATATCTCATAGTCAAACCTTAGGTTGATAAGAGCCAGATAGTTTTTCACATAATCCAGTTCTTCTCCCACAGTTACGGTACCGCTTGTCCAGTGCATACTGTACCTGAGGAGCCTTCCAAGGCTGGTGATGGCGTCGGAGATATCATATTTTTCATCGATCTCTGCCATCATCTTGATGGATTCAAGTACATTATATATAAAATGGGCATTTATCTGGTTTTGTAACACTCGTATCTCAGAGTTTTTTGCAAGTCGCTCACGGGTTACATTCTCCTCCATAAGTGCTCTGATCCTGTCGAGCATCTTGTCTATCTGAGTACCCAGTTCCCCAATCTCATCGTTTCCCGACACACCGACTCTGACGCTTAAGTCTCCGTCCTGAACCAGTCTGATGGAGTCCAATATCTTGTAGAATTTAGCGAAGAGTCTCTTTACGATACTGTTAATTGCAACAGAGAGTACCACTGCCATGATAAGCATTCCGAGAAGGTACATGTTTCTGTTACTTCTGAGAGTTCCGATGGTGTCCTCCATGTCATAGACACCGATTATGCTTCCTCCTAGCTCCGGAACATACTTTGTCTCCACAAGAATGGCAGTTTCATACCCCGGGTCAAAGGCCTGAACGCTTTTGTTCCAATTCCAGTCTTCTTTATTATCAAGAAATGATACCACATCAGCTGCAAAATGAGCATTTGAATCACTGCTGTAAATATTTCCGTCATTGTCCCTGAAAAGCACCACAGTGTTTTCATCGGAATTGTAGATGTCCGGAAACAGTGTGTTCATGGTGACTGCAACCTCCAGATATCCCACAATACCGCTTCCGGTCACTTTTATGGGCGTTATGTATGCGGCATTTCGCTGAGAGGTATTAAGCAAAGATGAGTCCACATTTGTGTCCACATATCCAAACACCCAGCCACCTATCTCATCCGTATCCGCCCAGGGAAGTTTGTACATGGACTCGTAGTTATACAGGATAGGAGGTGTCTCCGTGATATTTACACTGTTTATATATAATCGAAGCTTGTAAATATCAGGGTTTGATTCCACCATACGCTCCAGGTTAGTGATGCTCATATTGTAAGGGTTATTGACATACAGAAGGCTGTGCCCCTGGAATATCCTGTCGATAAGTCCTGTGAGATTTGAGTCCGTAAGAGTAAAATCCGTGGCTGATTCGATTATGCTCACATTACTGATTATCTCATTGTCACATCTGTTAATGGTAAAGGAGAGAGAGTTGGCACTGCCCTCGACCCCTCGCCTCTCAATGCTTTTGTATGTAAGCACAGTAAAGATTGATGAAGGCACCAAAACCAGAACCAGCATGATGATGGCTATCTTCCGATTCAGCTTCATACCACGATATTTAATTAATCCGTTTCTCTTTTTCTTTTCTGTGCTCATAGTAAATATAATAACCTATTTTAGTAAAAAAGGCTTCCATTTTTCAATGGAAGCCTTGAAATGCTTAAATTAATTATTCCTTTACAGAACCTGCAGAAATACTGCTGATAATGTATTTAGAGAAGAAACAGAAAGCAATTACTACAGGAATAATTGAAATTGATACCGCGAGGTATTTAGCACCCTGGTTCTTCGCCATATCCTTTGATGCTGACAATGTAGAAAGCATAACAGGAAGAGGGAATTTCTTAGGTGTATTCAAAAGGAGCATGGGCATAAGGTATGAGTTCCAGCTTCCGATGAATGCACCGATTGACATTGTTGCAATAGCGGGTGTTACGATAGGAATAGCAATCCTATGGAACATATACCACTCTTTTGCTCCGTCAATACGTCCTGCCTCAAGAAGAGACATAGGAAGGATTGACAGGAAATACTGTCTCAGGAAGAATACTGTTCCTGATGCTGCAATTGAAGGTACGATAAGCGGTACATAAGAGTCGATCATCTTCAACTGGAATACCAGGTTGTAGAATCCAAGAAGAGACAACTGTCCGGGAATCATCATGAATACGACGATTACGTAGAAGATGATATCTCTTCCTTTGAACTTATATACTGCAAGTGCAAAAGCGGTAAGTGTAGAGAAATAACCGCTTAAGATCGTTACAGGAACTGCAAGCTTCAAGCTGTTCCAGAAACCGAGGAAAAGGTTGAAGTAATTGGAAACGATCTCCCAGTTTTCTTGCAAAGCGTCACCCGGTATGAATGTAAAGCTTCTTGAAATCTCGGCACCGGTTCTGGTTGCATTTACGAGAGTAAGTACAAGAGGAATCATACAGGTAACAGCTAATATGATCATAGCTAAATAAATAATTGTATAGACAAATGTCTTCCAAACTTTTGCGCCCATTGATTAGTCCTCCTTTGGATTCATCAGCTTAAACTGAATGATTGAAACGATCAGGATAAGGATGAACAATACGTAAGCGATTGCTCCGGCGTAACCAACCTGTTTGGGCTTGATTACAAATCCATACTTATACAGGTACATAATCATGGTCATTGTGGAACCGAAAGGTGCTCCGGTATCGCCAAACATAAGGAAAGGCATATCGAACATCTGGAGACCACCAATGAATGATGTGATGGACACATAGAGGAAAATAGGTTTCAGTAAAGGCATTGTGATCTTTGCAAACTGAACCCATCTGTTAGCTCCATCGATAGCTGATGCCTCGAAGTAGTCTCTGTTGATACCCTGAACACCTGCCATGAGCATGATGAAAGAGTTACCAAACCACTGCCATGCAGAGATTACAGATACTACATAAGGAGCTGTCTCCTTTTTACCAAGCCAGTCGATGGGAACATAGTTGGGGAACATCTGGTGTAAACCAACGTTTACAGAACCATGCTGCCAGTCGAGAAGAGTGGTAAACATGAATGCGATTGAAGTAACCGCAATAATATTGGGAATGTAATATACAGCACGGAAGAATGGAAGTCCGCGGAATCTGTATTTTACATCTGAGAATACCATTGTAAGTAAAAACGCAAGTCCTAACTGTAAGATGATATTAGGTATCCAAATTCTGAGTGTGTTAAAAAGGGCCGTCCAGAAGAACTTATCCTTAATAACTCTGGCGTAGTTCGTGAATCCCACAAATGTCATAGGACCGAATCCCTTGTAAGTACTGAATGAAATCTGTAATGTACGGAATACGGGATAGACACTGAAGATCAGGAACACGATAACAAAGGGAGCTACCATTAAATAGCCGACTCTGTTATAAGCTTGTAATTTTGAGCTTTTTTTGCTCGCTGCTTTTTTGTCTGACATAAATTACCCCCATACGGTATTTTTTCTGCCCTTATCCATTCCGGGCATAGTCAGAGTGAAGGGTTTATGGCCCTTCACTCCGTAAAAGCTACTTTTGTAGCCGACTATTCATTATAGTCTAAAATTATCTGTTAACTGTAAGGTTAGGATATGTAGCCTCTACTTCATCATAGAACTGAGAAATAGCGTCTTCCTTTGTAGCCTCATCAGTCTTAACCTTTGTGATAGCGTTGCCCCAAGCATCGCCGATAGCATCGTCATACTCGGTAACCTTATCATACTCGATACCTTCTGACTGCTCGATCCAGAACTTGTAAGCCTGCTGTCCGCCGTAGAACTCGATAGCGTCATCAGCGTGTGCTTCCATTACAGCGATGTTAGAAACGCAGTCTCCGGGATATGCTTCAGTGATCCACCACTCAGCCTGCTCGTCATCAAGAGTTGCATACTTAACGAACTCCCAAGCGAGGTCTTTGTTCTTAGACTGTGAAGAGATACCTACCCATGTACCACCACCGAAACCGTAGTCAGGACCAGCTACAAGACCCCAGTCACCAGCTGTATCGGTTGCGTTTGTGTTAAGAGTAAGACGTCCCCATGAAGGAAGACCGAATGCAAGAACTTCTGTTGTCTCGTTTGTGTAGTTTGAAACGTTCTCGTTGTAGTTCTCAGCATCCCAGATGTTGAGGTTTGTCTCACCATCTTCGTTGGTTCCCCAGTCACCCCACTGAAGGTCAGAAGTAAGAACAGCAACAGGGCCGTTCATAGCCTGATACCAAGGAGTTGCCCACTGTGCTGCGTAGCATACAAGATCCTGCTTGTAAAGCTCAACAACAAGGTCCATGTACTCAAGTCTCTTCTCAGAGAGCTGAACTGTATCGTTCTCTACCCAAGCAACCTGACCTGTGAAGTATGAAAGCTCTGAGTCAGAAGCGAAGATTCTGTAACCCTTAGCCTTGCACTCTTCAGCTGCTGCAAGAATGTTAGCATATGAAGAGAACTTCTCAGAGATAACTGCGGGATCATCTGTTCCCCAAACAGCGTTTGCTACACTTCTTCTGTAGTAGAAAGCAGCAGGTGTTGTCTGGTAACCAACAGCATACTGTGTTCCCTCATACTGTCCAACAAGGTTTACATAATCGAAAAGCTTGTCAGCGTAATCCTGGAATCCGTAAGCATCAAGATCCTCGAAGAATCCAGCCTGCATGAATGCGGGAAGCATCTGAGGCTCACCACCGAATACATCGATTGAATCGTCTCCTGCACCAAGTGCAGCTTCGATCTTTGTAGGGTAATCAGCTGTTGCAATGATAACTGACTCGATCTCTACGTTAGGATGTTTCTCCATGAACTTTCCGGCCTTTGTCTGAAGGTCCTCTGTCCATGTCCAGATTGTAAGGTGTCCGCTAAGATCATCAGCGGCGTCTGAAACTTCTGCAGCGTCATCTGTTGCAGCAGGTGTCTCTGTTGCCTTGTCAGCTGCTGTGTCGGCAGGTGCTTCTTTAGAACCACATGCAGCAAGAGAAGCTGTCATAAGTCCGGCAAGCACGAGTGCCAATACTTTTTTCATTTTCATAATGAAATCCTCCTTTAAAATTGATGACATATATTGTCACCTTGTAATTCGTATTATATTTTTTTCATACCCCGTATGTAATGCTCTATTTTTTGCATTAGGTGTCTTTTTTTTATTTTTTTGGTTTCTTTCGTCATTTTGCCATCTTTATCGCCTGATTTACATGATTTTTGACGTCAAATAAACCAATCCAACAATAATTTTGTCCTAAAAACGCCCGGGTTTTTGTATATTTTGTCGTCTTTTTGCTTGAAGGACTCATAAATTGAAGCCGAAGATAACTTCGGCTTCAATCGGGATTGCTATATTTTTTGTTGGTAACCTACTGCTTTATTTTAATGTAACGGTGATCTTGTGGAGCTTATCCTTTGAAAGCTTCTCAAGGTCTGAACCGGGGATGAGTACACATGCTCCCTCTGTTATCTTTAATGCCTTTCCGTCAAGGGATACAGAAGCGATCCTGTATTTTCCGTACTCTGCCTTTGAAGCATTCACGTACTCTACCTCATAGTCCCTGCCGCCAAAAAGGCTTGTAACGGAAGCCTTTCCTTCACCGTCAAACTGCTTTGCGGTAAGCTTGGGCTCGAGAACCATGTCTCCGTAGTAACCCTTCACACCAAACATCTGTGTAAGAACTGTGAGGAGATACCAGCTTGCTGCACCTGTAAGATAGTGATACATTCCGCGTCCCTTGTCATTGAAATACTCGGGGATTCCGGGATAGATATCTGATTTTGCAAGATTCGAAGCCTGTCTGTAGAGTGTGTCGAGGGCCTTATATCCCTTCTGTACCACGCCTCTCTTGTACAATGCGTTTCCATACATTGTGGTCATGTGTGAGAATACCGCACCGTTTTCCTTGTGACCGTATCCGAATCCGAACATTCTTCCAAGGTCGGTCTTAAGTTCATGGAAGTCTGTATTTAATGCGTATCCGCCTCTCTCTTTGAAATAGAGGTACTTATCTGCGCTTGCGGCAATTGTCCTTACCTGCTTGTCGGTTGCGGTACCGCTCATAACGGTAAATACCTGTCCGGTGAGCATCATGCGAACGGAACCGTCCTCACGAACTCCCTCAACCGCTCTTCCTGAGTTGTCATAGTAGCTGTTGTACCAGCCGCCCTCAAGCCACTCGGTCTTTCTGATATGCTTCTTTAACCACTCTGCCTTGTTGTGGAGGCTGTCGATCACAAGGTCGATATCAACCTTTTCCTTTTCTCCCGAAACAGTGTGCTCAACGCTCTTTGTATATCCGTTTAAGAGATCTGTCTTTTTCTCGATGCTGTCATAGAGTGACTTTTTATCCTCGAGGAGAACCACCATCTCTTTTAACAGTTCAACGGTCTTAATCTTTTTCTCATCTCTTAAGTATTTTAAGAGAACGGAGAGATCCTCGAGATTTCCTGCGTAAGCCGCTGTGAAGGCAACGCTCTCTCCTCTGTCTGCTGCCATGTCAAGGGCATCGTTCCAGTCAGCGCCGCGAAGTCTCATATGATTGTGCTCGCCCACCTCAAAGAAAGCGGTGAGATTCTGAACGAGAATGTGCTCAAGCACTGTTCCTTCGTATACTTTTCCCTTTATATCAAGCTGCTTTGTACCCTGGCTCTCATCAAAAAGTGTATCCGTTACAGTTCCTCTGCCTGCCTGCTTGTCCTTGAAATATACAGCGGGCTTAAAGAGCAGGTTGCTGTCTCCGGTCTGATGAATGTAAAGGTCTGTTGTCATATAAGGCCATAAGCCGTGATCCATCCAAACACGGGTGATGTTGTTTCTGTCTGCCACAAACTCACCGGGCTTCTGTCCGATGATGGTGGCATTACTTCCGTCCATACGAACACCGCAGTAGTTGTTTAATAGCATCTCGCCTACTTCTTTGGGATTCATCATAAGAAGTGCCAGCTGATCCTGCCACAGATCTCTCCAGCCTCTTCCTCCCTTTCCGTAGTCATGGTGAGGAAGGAATGAGCATCCGTAGATTCTTCTGAGAATGGGCTGGAAGCTGATCCATTTCATGTAATTGTCAAAATTCTCATCTCCTGTATGGAATGAGATGTTGTTTTCCTTTATCCAATATGCCTTTGTATCCTCAAGAGCCTTGTCTGCTTTCTTGAGATCACCAAACTTCTTAAGAGCTGCCTTGATGATCTTGTCGCTGTGCTTTGAGAGAACATCTGTGGGCTTGTCTGCCTCATCAAATCCGATGAGAACGATGTAGCTTGCGCTCTCGCCTTTTTTCAATGTCTTTTCTGCAAATCTCAGAGCGCCTACTGCCTCGTAACCCTCTGCACTGAATCCTGCGGTTTCAGGCTTTGTAAGTCTCACAACAGCCTCGGGTACTTCGAAGGAACCGCCCTCACCAATGTAATTTTCCACTATAGGATAGAATCCTTCGGGCTTTGCACCCTTTTCGTCAGCTCCGGCCACAAAGTAGGAGTTGAAATTCTTCTGGTGGCCTCTCTCGTCAAATGAGAGAACGGGCTGAACGCACACACCGTCATCAGTCACATAAATTCTGTGAAGAAGGCTTGTAACATGACGGTGATCCCTTAAATTGTCGGCACTTCTTCCGTAGATGGGAACTGCCGCAACGGGAGTAAATGTAAGAGCCTTGTCGGTGGTATTTGTCAGAGTGACTTTCATTATCTCACACTCGGTACCCACGGGAACAAAGCTTGTGATCTCGCTCTTTAATCCGAATTTTTTGTTCTCTCTGATAACCTTCTGCCACATGAGGCCGGCTTCAACAGTGATGTTCTCGGATCTTTTTGTAAACTTGTCCGCCTGCTGAAGAGCTGATACGCCGGTGGCTGAAAAATATTTGCCGTTGTCAAATCTCACCCAGAAGTTTCTGGATGACTTATTATTGTGAAGTTCCTCTGCGCTTTCAGGCTGAAGCAGGAAATGGTTCTGGTCTGTTTTTGCATCTCCCAGAAGCTCCGGAGTGACAGCGCTCTTTAACCCCGTACCGCTTGCGATGGGGAAATACAGGTAGCTGTAATTCTGTGCCTTCTCTAATCTGAAGGTTCCGTTATTATCCAAAAAAGTTAAATTTCTCATACATCCTCCGTTTCGAAGCAAACTTGATTAACTGAATGTAACTAAAAGTATACAGTTAAGTTTAATAATAAAAAAGACTCATTTCAAATAAAATGAGCCTTTTTTTGTGCTTGGTGTGTTTTTTTTAGAACGTTTTCTTATTTTTATCTCTTACTGAGGATTTTCCAGATAAACCCTGCCATCCTTTACCACAACTTTTACTTTGTTGTCGGATAGATTTAAAGCTGAGAGTGCCTCATGGGAGAGCTGCAGTCGTCCCGCTCTGTCAAGGATAGCAAACTCATCCTGGGAATCGGCTTCCCTCCAGTCCCCTGCGCCCTCGGAACTCTTTAATCTGTCTGCGAAATTCTCCTTCAAGATCCTCTCGCTTGAGATCTTGCCGTCCCTGATGGCCGCTACTCTCTGAACTTTCTTGGACAGTGATACATCGTGGGTAACTATTACCACAGTGACACCCAGTTCCTCGTTAAAGCGCCTGAAGACATCGAATATATAATTGGATGTCTTTAAGTCGACGGAACCTGTGGGCTCATCCGCAAGAAGGAGTTTCGGATTGTTTGCAAGGGCGATGGCTATGGCTATCCTCTGCTGTTCTCCTCCGCTCATCTGAGCCATGCGGTTATTCTTTTTGTGGGAGAGCCCCACCATGTCGAGAAGCATTAACGCTCTCTCTTTTCTCTCCTTTGCGCCTATCAGTTCCATAGGCATCATGATATTGTCAAGGGCTGACAGATAGGGCAAAAGATTTCTTCCGTTGTTCTGCCACACAAATCCTACGGTGCTTCTCTTGTATTCCACAAGTTCCCTGTCGGTCATGGAGAAAAGATTTTTCCCGTCCACAAAAAGTTTTCCCGCAGAGGGTCTGTCAAGTCCGCCTATCATATTGAGGAACGTACTCTTTCCGCTTCCCGATGAGCCGATGATAGCCATCATCTCACCCTCGCTAACGCTTAAGTCTAGTCCCTGAAGGGCAACCACTTCTATATCCTTTGTCTTGTAAATCTTTACCAGATTGTCAGCTTTAATAATCTCTTTTACTTCACTGATATAAGTTTTCCGTCCTCAAGCTCGTAAACCACGTCTCCCGCTCCCATGAGGGAAGTATCGTGGGTGGTCATTATAATTGTGACATTCTCCTTTGCCACCATCTCCTTGAACAGATTCATCACATTGATGGCAGTCTGGGAATCAAGTTCTGCAGTGGGCTCGTCCGCAAAGATAATGGACGGATGATGGGCCACGGCTCTTGCTATGGCAACTCTCTGCTGCTCACCGCCACTCATCTCCTGGGGCATGTGATTCATTCTGCCCCCAAGTCCCACCATCTTAAGACACTCCTCCACGCGGCGATTCCTGTCCTCCCTGATATTTGCCATTCTAAGGGCAAATTCCACATTTTCAAAGGCGCTCATCATGGGGATCAGTGACACCGACTGGAACACAAATCCCACGCGGCTTCTCCTTAAGTTTTCACGATTGTTTTCGCTAAGCTTCGTGATGTCCGTGCCGTCAAAAATAATCTCTCCGGAAGTAGGATAGTCCAAAGCTCCCAGCATATTCAGGAGCGTGGTCTTTCCGGATCCGCTTCGGCCCTTTAAAATGCACAGGCTTCCCTTTGGGACCTTGATGGACACATCATCAACCGCCGTAAAAGGTTCTGACCCCGCCACAGGGAAAACTCTCTTTATGTTTTTGGTCTCTAAAATAATCTCCGACATTTTTAATCCTCGCCAAGTTTAAGTGCGTTACTGATGTTCATGGTGGAAACGATCCTTGCAAGTACCACAAGGCAGATTGCCAGAACTGCGCCGATCACGGCAAAGAGCTGGATCATGTCACTGCTCTGTGTGATTAGCTTTAATGGCAGAACCTGTTCGCTGGCGGCATATGCCTTCTGGATCATGGGTACAAACATATTGGAGCTGAGTATTCCTATGAATCCGCCGGTCACAATTGCAAAAAGTCCCGAGCAGATCTGTTCAACGATTAACAGCCAGTTTATCTCCCTCTTTCTCATACCCATGGCACGGAGCACTCCAAAGAGAAGCTCCCTGGATTTTATGGACATTATCCAATAGATCAGATATCCCACCACGCACAAGAGGAGGATAACTATAAAGCTCATGGACAGGATTCCGTTTGTGCCCTGGAACATGGTATCCTCGATGATGGCTTCTTCCTCTTTTGCCATGCTCTCAAGCTTTGTAAGCCTTAATGTGGATGCATTCTCATCCGCAAAGGCATAGAAGCCGTCTCCGTCATCCGATGTGTCAAGCCATACCTGATAAGGAGTCACACCCCATCTTTTTACAAGATAGGAATAGTTTGTGACCACCATATAATTGTCCACCGAATCAACGGTTCCGTCCGTGTTTAGTGAATATGTGGCTGCACTGTACGTGGGCCAGTATTTAAAAAATCCGTATACATATCCCACAGCGGTCTTTCCTGCCGCATTCTCATATGTGATCACATCCCCTATGTGAAGATCCTGCTTTGTCAAAAAGTTCTCGGAGAGGAGCACTGCCTGAGGGTCCGATGCCAGGACATTTAAATATTCCTCATAGCTGTAGGGATTAAGTGAATCCGCCATGGTGGTCACCTTGTAAAAACCGGAAGTCTTTATTCCCATAATGGTGGCGCTTACCTTCTTTGAGGGCACCTTTCCGCCGGTGTCATATACCACCTTTGTGGCCGAGTTGACACCCTCTATGGTCTCAAACTTTGAAAAATCCGGTTCAATATATGTAAGGGTGTCTGCCTGACCGTTTTGAACGTAGGCTGAATTGTCACCCCACTTTTCCTTTAACACAATGTCCGCGCCGACTATGTGCCTTGTGTTGTTTACCGCATTTGACACTATGGTCCTTGCTATCATGGTATCCGATATACCAATGGACACGGTGAGTATCATAAACAGTATGATAAACTCCTGCTTTGCCCCTGTCCTGATGCTGCCAAGAAGTGAAGCGTAGGTTGAAGGCTTTAAGCGTTTTTTGGTGATGGCAAAAAATGCCTTAAGTAAATAGGGCTGAAGCCTAGCGCAGAAAAGTCCCGCTCCCAGGATAAAGAGGGAAAAGCTGACGTACAAAAGGGGATCTAAGCTTTCTCCGGACAGCACATTCATAACCATCATATTTTCATTTTTTGAAAATGAATAGTAACCGTATCCCGATATGGCCAGAAGTATTATATCCAGATACATCTTTTTCCAAAGGGATCTGCCGCTCCTGGACTTTGACTGTTTTAATTTAACTATGGAGAGACCACTGTATCCGATAACAGGAATGGTGGTCATTATGACTGACAATAAAACCGCAAAAAATGCATATATTATAATGTCACCCGTAAACTTTATATCAAGGCTTCTTCTGGCAGAAAACTCAAGGAATGCCGTTGAGGAGCCAAGGAGTTTACAAAATACTCCTGCCAGTGGCAGACCGGGTATCAAAGAAAGGGTACTTAGGAATACGCTCTGCATAAAGTAAAGTCCTATGACCTGACCCTTTGCGGCTCCTCTGGAGCGCAGAAGCGAGATCTCATTTCTCTCCATCTGAAGCATCTGCCCTGCGATCATATACAAAAATGCCAGGAGAAGTAAAAGAACCGGAACCTGTAAGATAAGAAGGGTAGCTTCTATCCTCTTTGCCTTACCGGAATATTCATTAAGTACTTTGTCGGCGCCGCCCTGATTTAATCTGCCTCCGAGAGTCTTATTTCTGTCAAGCTTTTCCATGGTGTTTATGAGGCCCGATACATCGGAGACAGAAACCTTTGTATAGTCCCAGATATATGTCCACTTGGCACTCATGGAATAATTGTTTTCCTTATCCTCACCCCAGAAGCACTCTTTGTAGAGGATCGGATCCATGTAGATGTTTTCCTTAATGTGATCCCCGAAGGAAACCCAGTAATTCTCGTTTTCATCGATCTGCTCAAAAACTCCCACCACTCTCACCTTTAAGGGTGAGCCATCGATCAATGTGGTTATGGCGTAGGTATATTCATCTCCCACCAAAATGTCCTGATCGATCATTGCCTTTGCGGAGATCACGGTCTCTATAAAGCCGTCCTTTGTGATAGTCTGTGACGGAATATCTCCCATGATAATATTTACATGATCCCACATCTCGTCCGCAGCCGCCAGAGTGACCCTCTTTTCATCCACGTTGTCCCTGATGACACCTGGAACGGCCTTTTGGGTAGCAAGATTGTATGACGAAATGTAATCCATCACCTCAATGCCCATGTCGTTAACCGCATTTTCAGCTGCAACCTGCATATTGCCAAATCCGGTCTTCGCACCGCCCTTTAAGGTGGTATAAACCACATTCAGGGTACCGGGCCAGACGTCATTTTCCTCTGCATAGGAAGCAAATTCATCGGAGAGCATTCTCTGGAATGATGAAACTCTGTAGAGGGGGTAGCAAGCCGCCACGGCGATCAACAGGATATTTCCCAAAAGCAGGCAAAGTACCATCCACTTTTTATGTATTAACTTATGTAACATCATTGAAAACATAGTCTTTGTCGCCTTTCACTAATAAACTATCTTCATGCCGGGGGTAAGTCCCTCCAGTACCCAGTAGGCAGATGTGGAGTTTCCGCCGGGGATGAAACCGGTCTTTGTGATGGTTCCGTCGTCGTTTAGGACTTTTACAAAATATCCTCCGTCGCCGTCGGTCTCAACCGCACTTATGGGGAGCACTATCACATTGTCGATGCTCACGATATTGCCCTTTAATGTCATGGAGGAGGAACCTCTTCTGAAGCTGTCCCAGATGGATATCTCCTTTGAATCCGCAAGTTTGAATACCACCTTGGAATTGTCCAGGTTTCCGTAGAGACCCCACATGCCTCCGCTTACGACCTTGGCATCCACATCGCCGTCAGGGGTGCTTATGGTCATCTTTGATCCGTATCCGAACCTGTCGGCCTGCTTTTCGGTCTCGGAGTAAACCTCCTCTGAGTCTATGATGTGGCAGATGTATGTGCCGTATTTTACACTGTCACCGGCAGTGTTCTTCGATGCCATGTACACCACGCCGCTTGTGGGCGCCTTTATCTCGTAAACACTTCCAACCTTCGTAAGCTCGCTAAGATTTTTTTTGGCTTCCTTAATACGGTTTTCAAAATCCCTGACCGTCTTTTCATGGTCAAGCGCCATCTGCTTTCTGTTTACATCCTTGATGCTCTTTTCGGTGGAATCATATGTATATTTGTAATCTTCCTCGAATTTCTTTGTCTTCTCATCATGGTCTGAGAGGTAAGCAGCATAATCATCATTTATATGCTGTAAGTTTATCTCGGCTTCTTCTATGGCGATGTCATCCACGTCGGTATAGCAGGTGGCTATGACGTCACCCTTTTGGACTTCGTCCCCAAAATCCACCATGTACTCGCCAAACTTCGCCTTTTTATTCTCCACATCAAAATAAACAATGGGAGAGTAAAAACGCCTGGTCATGGTCTGATTTAAAGCCGCTTCCTCGAAGGTCTCAAGCTTAAGCTCCAGCACCTTGTATTTGGTATCCGTAACTTCCTTTGACTGACCGAGGGCCTCGGTGTTTAAATATTCCTCTGCAGGGATGGACTCTTTTTTGCCGCTTCCCGTATCCGTCACAAGGGATTTTGGGAATGAACAGCCTGAAAGTATCAGTGAAAAAGCCACAGGAAAAAGGATCGCTTTGAATTTATTCTTCAACATATATCGCATCTCCTTCCTCAAGGCCGTCTTTTATCTCATAGTAGAGAGAATTGCTTATTCCAAGGGTTACAGGTGTCTTTGTCATCACGCCGTTTTCATCCTTGTATACAAAGCTTTGTCCGCCTGCCACGTGCACGGCATTCCTTGGTGCCATCAGCACGTTTTCCGCTTTCTTTGTGACAAATCGCACATATCCGAAGTCACCGAATTCCAGCTTTGATGTATCTCCCGAGATCAAAAATTCATCGTAGGAAATCTCGCTGCCGTTACGCATCTCGATATAGTATTCGTCGGGTCTTGGCACATATGTAAGGTCGTACCTGTCACCTTCAGAAAGAAGATTTGTGGAATAAGCACTTTTTATTACCGCAGTTCCCGGAGATTCACATCTTGCATAGTAAACGGATGTATCCGCAACGGCTATATAATATTTTGAGGTACTGATGGAATCTCCGTACTCATCATCCGATATGGCAACCACAACTCCGTCATAGGGCGCTGTTATCCTGTTTCCGGAAAGCTTTGTCTTTAACTTTGACAATTCTCCGGTCAAATGCTTTCTCTCAAGGTCGTAGGTCTCTTTTTTCTGCCTCATAACTATGTCAAGTCGCTTTATCTGCTGATCAAAAGTTCCTGCCCTCACGCAGCTGTCGGTGTATCTGTCGGGATCTGGGGCTTTTTCAGAATAAAACTCTATATCCTCATAGGCTTTTTTTAAGTTTATGGAGGCGATATCCCTTGTATAGGTCATGGACTGTATATTGTAATTATAGTCATAGTCCAGGTTTTCTATCTCTTTAGTCTTTTTTTCGATTTCCTCTTCCAAAGCCGTTGTGTCCGCAGTTGCGATCACCTGGCCTTTTTTCACTGTTTCTCCAAGACCTGCCTCGAATTTGTTGAAGGTTCCGGGATCTTTAAATTTAAGCTGGGTGATCTTTGGTCCGATCTGGGCTTCATAATCGTAATAGATCTCCAGATCCCCTCTTTTTACGGTGGTCTTCATGGGAGCCTCAAATGCAGACTCGTCGATCTCATATATCACTTCACTATCGGTCTTTGCCTCGCCGCAGGCAGTCATCAAAGTGCTAAGGGCAAGAAGCGCCGACAATATGCAGATATTTTTCTTTTTCATATTAAGCATTTCCCTTCCGCCTTATTTTTTGATGGCTACGATCTCGCCTTTTTTCAGGCCGTCCGTGATCTCCGTCAAGGAATCACCGGTTATTCCCACCGTCACAAATCTCATCTCCAACATTCCGTCATTTACGATATATACAAATTCACCCTTGTCGGAGGAATGGATGGCCCCCGTCGGAACACAGAGAACATCATCCTTTCTCTCAACCTCCAGGTAGATATTGCATGCCGCACCGTTTTTTACCGCCGATTCATCCACTGACTCAAAATACATGCACTCATCTGCTTCCCATTTATCCATCTCTGTGGGAGTGATCAGGATCTCATAGGTCTTTCCGGCGTCTTTATATGAAGCAACCACCTCACTGCCGCTCTCGAAATAGTCAGCGTAGTCAAGTCCCTTCACCACAAAGTAGCTGGTCTCCAGATTGCTGATGGTGGCGATAAGTGTGGTCTCTGAACTGTAGGATTTTTCTATCCTGCTTGCCAGATATGTAACCTGTCCCGTTATCGAAGAATACAGCCTGCCCTCGTTTAATTCCTTCCTGTAATCGGCAAGACGGGCTTTTTTGATTTTCAGATCATCCTCCATATTTCTGACAGAGGTCTTGTATGAAGCTTCGATATCCGCCTTCTTTTCCTCATAGGCTTTTTTATCGTCCGCGGTCTTTTTGCTGTAGCCCTCATACATAGTAAGGGCGTCGTTTAAGTCAAAGTCCCTTAGCTCCAGGGTATGAGAAAGTTCCAGTTCCTCGCTCTCAATTTCATATTTAAGATCGTTTATCCTGTCCTCGATATCTGCCACATCAAGTTCAGCGATTAGAGTCCCTGCATTTACATAATCATTTTTATCCACATAGACCTTTGTGATAAGGCGGTTGTTTACAGGAAAATACAGGCTCTCCGTCTCCGTGGGCGTATACTCTCCGGACAGAGTCACGTTCTTTACAACAGAACCGAAGTTAACCTCCGCCGTGGAGTAGGATACCTCCTCATCTTCCTCCACAAGTACGGGAGTATTCTCAATTGTCTCATTAAAGCCGCAACCCATAAGCGTCGCAACAGACACCATCATCGCGGCCAGTATTTTTTTATTTTTCATATTCCGCTCCTTTTGGGGCAATATACCACACTTTTATCATTATAAAAGAGAGGCATTGATTTTCTCAATACCTCTCTTTTTATTTTGGGTCATAATTTTTTAAATAAAAAATATAAAATTTGGTGTGATTTTTTTATATTTACCTGTTCTCCCTGATGGTTAAGCACCTCATGGCATTTAATACCGCCAGGATCATAACTCCCACATCCGCAAAGATCGCAAGCCACATATTTGCTATTCCAAGGGCGCCGAGAACCAGGCACAAAAGCTTGATGGCAATGGCAAATACTATGTTTTCATAGCATATTCTGAGGCACTTTGAAGATATCTTCATGCCCAGGGAAAGTTTTCCCGGATCGTCATCCATTAATACTATGTCCGCAGCCTCTATCGCCGCATCGGAACCTAAGGCCCCCATAGCGACTCCAAGGTCGGCTCTTGCAAGTACCGGGGCATCGTTTATTCCGTCGCCCACAAATGCCAGCACGTTTTTGTCGCCCTTTTCATGTAAGAGCCTCTCAACCTCTTCGACTTTATCACCGGGCAAAAGTCCCGCCTTGTAGCCGTCCAGCCCAAGTTCCTCAGCCACAGCCTTAGCCGTCCGGTCGTTATCTCCCGTAAGCATGATGTTTGATCTGACGCCTGCTTTTTTAAGCTCTGCCAGAGCTTTCTTTGCGCCGTTTTTGATCACATCACGTATCAGTATATATCCTAAAAAGCCGCTTTCCTTAGCCACATAGACCACGGTTCCTGTCTCTGTGCAGGCTTTAATATCTATTCCACGCTCCACCATAAGAGAAGCATTTCCTATGAGGATCTTCTCTCCAAAGACTCTTGCGGATATTCCCTTTCCGGGGATATTCTCCACGTCAGTTACTTTGGTGCTGTCTATGTTTTCTCCGTATTTTGCCTTAAGGCTTAAGCTTATGGGGTGATCCGAAAAGTTCTCGCCGTATGCCGCAAGTTTTAAGAGTTCATCAGAAGATACGCCGTCCGCAGGGCAGATATCCGTAACCTCAAATACACCCTTTGTGAGAGTTCCGGTCTTGTCAAATACCGCGATCTTTGTGCGGGCCATGGCCTCAAGGTAGTTCGATCCCTTTATCAAAATTCCCTTAGACGAAGCGGCACCGATACCTCCAAAGAATGTCATGGGCACTGAGATGACCAAAGCGCAGGGACAGCTTATAACAAGGAATGTCAACGCTCTTATGATCCATTCCGTCCAGTTTGCTTCTCTTCCGAATATGCTAAGTGCCAGAGGCGGCAAAATAGCAAGGGCCAATGCAGAATAACATACCGCAGGGGTATAAACCTTTGCAAATTTAGTGATAAAAGCTTCGGATCTGGCTTTTTTCATGCCGGAGTTTTCCACAAGGTCCAGGATCTTTGAAACCGTGGATTCACCGAAGGGCTTTGTGGTACGAATCTTTAAGAGTCCTGTAATTGAGACGCATCCGCTGATAACTTCATCACC
>JAGDCK010000189.1 GCA_017958585.1 Lachnospiraceae bacterium | reverse complement strand
CCTTTTTCTTTCCAGTGGGAATAATACCGTCAGAATAAATCGGATAGTCGCTATTCACAATAAACTTGTAAACATTCTTTAAAGATAAGACTTTCTTTTCCATAGTGAACTGCCTTTGAAAATTTCTTTATGGGTATTCTAACATGTAATTAACACCATAGCAACGAAAATAAATTGTATAAAATTGTTATTTTTTCAATATTCGTGCACAATTTTTAACTGCTCCGTAAAACGCTTAAGTTAACAGCCTTTTAAGCTTTATTTTACACATGTTTTCTTGTAACTCATCCCCCTAAATGTTAAGATATATGGGAGTGTTTTACACTCATATTACGCATAAAGGAGATTTAACATGCCACAGAAATTACAGAAAAGAAAAGACGTTCCGGTAAATGAAACCTGGGATCTGTCACTCATATACAAATCAGATGACGAAATGGAAGCGGACTTAAAAAAAGCCAGATCACTTGCAGACGAACTGATGCGTGACTACGAGGGAAAGATCACTTCTTCAAAGGAGATTTCAGATGCCCTGAAAATCTACGAGGAGATTGTAAAGGCACTTACTTTGGTCGGAAATTACACAGAGCTTGCGGTCTCCGTGGACTATACCGATGAAAAAAACCAGGAGACCTACGGATATGCGGAGTCCTTTATTTCAAAAGTTTTAACGGATACAAGCTTCCTTGAAAACGAGATCCTTTCATTAAGTGAAGATATCATTAAGGATGCAAAAAAGTTAAACCCCGCTGCCGCCAATTACCTTGAGGACCTGTTAAGAAGAAAGCCCCACATGCTTCAGGCAGAGACCGAAAAAGCACTCTCCGCTTACAGCCCTGTTCTCGGCGCGCCCTACAGCATATATGAAAACATGAAGATGGCGGACATTTCCTTTGAGGACTTTACCGTAGACGGTAAAAACTATCCTCTTGGATATTCACTCTTTGAAGATCACTACGAATACGAACCGGACACAAAAATCCGCCGTGCCGCATTCGAAGCCTTTTCAAAGGAGATCTCAAAATACCAGAATTCAACCGCAACGGTTTACAACGCAAAGGTTCGCTATGACAAGATATCATCAGAGCTTAGAAAACACGCTTCACTCTTTGATTATCTTCTCTTTGATCACAAGGTGGACAAAGCTCTCTACGACAGGCAGATCGACCTTATCATGGAAAAGCTTGCGCCCCATATGAGAAAATACGCAAAGCTCATCCAAAAGGTTCATCACCTGGACAAAATGACCTACGCAGACCTTAAGCTCCCCCTTGACCCCGGTTATGCGCCAAAGGTTACCATAGCGGAAGCTCAG
This sequence comes from Lachnospiraceae bacterium, assembly GCA_017958585.1. GTDB lineage: Bacteria > Bacillota > Clostridia > Lachnospirales > Lachnospiraceae > RGIG10340. The sequence goes on along the minus strand of JAGDCK010000189.1, from coordinate 10,914 downwards.
GATTATATCGAAAAGGGTCTTTCCATACTCGGTCCTGACTATATCAACATGGTAAAAGAAGCCTTCAAAAACAGATGGATCGACTTTGCACAGAACATCGGAAAGAGCACCGGGGGATTCTGTGCCTCACCCTATGGCAAAAATTCCTACATCCTGCTGTCATGGCACGGCCAGATGTCGGATGTGTTCACCCTTTCCCACGAGCTTGGTCATGCCGGTCATTTCAAAGCCTGCAACAGCGCTCAGAGTGTTTTTGATACAGAAGTGTCCCTCTATTTTGTGGAATGCCCTTCCACCACAAATGAGCTGATCATGGCTAATTACTTAAAGAATACAAACGATGATCCCAGATTCAAGAGATGGGTTCTTTCAAATATCGTTTCAAATACCTATTACCACAATTTTGTAACTCACCTTTTAGAGGCTGCTTATCAGCGCGAGGTTTACAAATTGATCGACAAGGGAGGAACCGTTCAGGCACCCACATTGAACAAGCTCTTTAAGGAAACTCTTGAAAAATTCTGGGGCGATGCCGTAGAGATAATCCCCGGTGCAGAGCTTACATGGATGAGACAGCCCCACTATTACAGCGGCCTCTACTCCTACACATATTCCGCAGGACTCACCATCGGAACTCAGGTTGCAAAGAGGATCGAAAACGAAAAGCAGGCTGCGGTGGATGACTGGATGAAGGTTCTCTCAGCAGGTTCAACTTTGGATCCTGTGGGACTTGCAAAACTTGCAGGCGTGGATATCACCACCGACAAGCCTCTCCTTGATACCATCGATTACATCGGAAGCCTCATCGATGAGATATGCGCTCTCACTGAAAAGATCGGCTGCTAGATGGCAGAATTATTTCTGAAATAAAAATGCTTTAAAAAAGCACATTCCAACTCCGGAATGTGCTTTTATTTACTTTATAGGAAATTGCTTCGCATTCCTATAAAGTAAAAAACGCTCCGCTATAGATGCGCACTCGCGCGATTGGTATCATGTTGACTGTCGTCAACCGCGCTCGGCGCGAGCATGTCGCAAGCGACATGCTTTCTTGTTCTAAAATATTTTTTTCTATAAGGTCAAATAAACCCGATCACTGCTCGTTCATCTTTGAGAGTTTTGCAGCCTGGTCAGCTGCGATACATCCGTCCACGATCTCAGAGATGTCTCCGTTCATTACACGGTCAAGCTTGTAAATGGTAAGTCCGATACGGTGATCTGTCACACGTCCCTGAGGGAAGTTGTAGGTTCTGATCTTTTCGGAACGATCTCCCGTTCCTATCTGGCTTCTTCTCAGATCTGCCTCTGCGTCGTGGCGCTTCTGAAGTTCCATATCATAGAGTTTTGATTTCAAAAGAGCAAAAGCCTTTGCCTTATTCTGAAGCTGACTCTTCTCTGTCTGAGAATATACCACGATTCCTGTGGGGAAGTGGGTCAGACGCACTGCAGAGTCTGTGGTATTGACACACTGACCACCGTTTCCGGAGGCACGCATTACATCGATTCTGATGTCCTTTTCATCGATGGTGATATCAAGGTCATCCTCAACCTCGGGCATTACAGCAACGGAAATAGTGGAAGTATGGATTCTTCCGCCGCTCTCAGTCTCAGGTACACGCTGTACACGATGTACGCCGGACTCATATTTCATCTTGGAATATGCACCCTGACCGGTGATCATGAACTGAACTTCCTTCATACCACCGATACCGATCTCGTCGCAGTTGATCATCTCACATCTCCAGTGCTGACTCTCTGCGTAATGTACGTACATTCTGTATATCTCTGCGGCAAACAAAGCAGCCTCGTCTCCACCGGCACCTGCTCTGATCTCCACGATAATGTTCTTGTCATCGTTGGGGTCCTTGGGAAGGAGCAATATCTTCATCTGTTCCTCAAGTTCCTCAACTCTTTTCTTGGAATCGTTCAGGGTCTCCTTGAGCATTTCCTTCATCTCTTCATCGCTCTCTTCGTCGAGCATCACGAGGGAATCCTCAATGTCCTGTTTGCATTTCTTATATTCGGTATAAGCCTCAACGAGGGGTGTCAGATCGCTCTGTTCCTTCATGAGTTTTCTGAATCTGTTGGTGTCATTGGTGACTGTGGGCTCGTGAAGCTCATTCATGATCTCTTCATATCTGCGAAGAAGATCGTCCAATTTATCAAACATATCTGTTCCTTCTTTCCATATGTTAAAACGGATCACATGGCAGATTTGTATCCCATGACCACTCTGTCAAGGCCTGCCAGATCCTTTACTATAGTTACATCCTTAAAATTCTCTCCGACCATGATATCCTTTACTTCGCTACCCTGGTCGTATCCGATTTCAAAAATCAGATACCCGCCGCCGTTTAAATGAGGCAGACACTCCTTTGCGATCCTACGATAAAATATCAGACCGTCCCCCTCTCCGTCAAGTGCCATTCTCGGTTCATGGTCCTTCACTTCGGGTTCCAGGGTCTCGATCTCATCGGTTCTGATATAGGGAGGATTTGAAACTATCACATCAAATTTACCCTCCACCTTTTCAAAGAGGTCGCTCTTTATAAACTCAAAATCCTTGTCTGGAATAAGCCTGTCCGCATTTTCTCTTGCAATATCAAGCGCAGCCTCGGACAGATCCACTCCCAGACCCTTACAGTCGTTTTTATAATTTAAGATACTGATCAGTATACAACCGCTTCCGGTGCACATATCGAGCACCTTCATGCCGTCGTATGTATTTTTCAAAGCTTCCTCCACCAGAATCTCGGTATCCTGTCTTGGTATCAGCACATCCTTACTCACTTTAAAGTCAAGCCCCATAAAACCGCAGGTGCCTGTCAGATGCTGAAGAGGTATCCTCTTTGAGCGCTTTTCCAGCAGATCTCTGTAAGCCTCTTCGTCTTTTTCACTTACCTCGCTGTCCCCATGGGCATAGAGATAACCTCTGTCAGTACCGCAGACATATTGAAGCAAAAGTCCGGCATCCACCGCAGCATCAGTAATACCCGCTTTTTCTAAGGCTCCCCTTCCGAAATCATAGAGTTGTCTGTAATTCATTCGTGAGTTCCTTCCGCTTTTTCAGCTTCCAGCCATTCGTCGGTGATCTCGTATCCGAATTCATCATAGAGATATTTTTTCCAGTCAAATACTGCTTCAACCGCCTTAATGGCAACCTCTGCCATCTGTTCGTCCGGCTCTTTTGTTGTGATCCTCTGGATCCAAAGTCCGGGAGCAGAGATGATCCTCACCAGGAAATTGTCATGGCGACCCGCAAGACGGATAAACTCATATGAGATTCCCGCCACCACAGGCATGAGCAATATTCTGAGCACCACTTTGAGTAGCAGGGAATCCACTCTTATAAAGAAAAACAGCACGATACTCACAAGCAGTACAAAGAATATAAAGCTTGTTCCGCATCTTTTGTGGAATCTGGAGCTTCTCATCACATTGTGAACGGTAAGGGGACGACCCTTTTCAATGCAGTTAATGCATTTGTGTTCCGCTCCGTGATATTGAAACAGTCTGCGAATGTCCTTTAACAGGCTGATAAGCAGAATGTAGATCACAAAAATAAGGATCCTCAAAAGTCCCTCAATGATGGATATCAGGGACTGATTTCTGATATATCCCTCAAAAAATGAGGTGATGAAATAGGGAAGCACGATGAAAAGACCCAGGGCGATGGCCACAGAGATAACAGTGGTGATGCCTGAGAGTATTCCTTCCGCATGTCCGCCGCTTATCTTGTTTAAAAATCTGTCAAATCCTGTCTCTTCCTCTCCCTCGTCCTCGTCTTCATAAAAAGAAGCGGAGTAGTTAAGGGATTTCATGCCAAGAACCAATGAATCTATAAAAGAGAACACACCGCGGACAAAGGGGATCTTCTCCACCCTGCTGTCATCCCAGGTTCCCCTGAAATTGCCAAGCTCCACAGCTATATCTCCGCTGGGCTTTCTGACCGCAACGGCATATTTGTCCTGATTTTTCATCATTATGCCTTCCAGAACCGCCTGTCCGCCGATTCCGGAATATCTGGATGTCTTCTTGTTCTTCTTCATGGCGTAATACCTTCCATAATCTGTCTTAAGTAGTATATTTCTGAATAAGCTCGGCAACTTTCAAACGTCTGCAGAGCAAGCTTGGAAATCATTTTGCTCGTTGCCATAACAAAAAAGGTTGGGGTAGATGAATACCTCAACCTTTTGTCATCATTCTTAGTTAATACCGTACTTCTTGTTGAACTTCTCAACACGTCCGTCAGCTCTTGTTGCTTTCTGCTGACCTGTGTAGAATGAATGGCACTTGGAGCAAACTTCTACGTGAAGTTCAGGCTTTGTAGAACCGGTTACAAATGTGTTGCCACAGTTGCAGGTTACTGTTGCCTGATAATACTGGGGATGGATTCCTTCTTTCATCACTTTCACCTCTCTATGAATAATAAGTTAATAATCTTGTTCTCATCCGCACTGCTTATGGAACCACAAACAACTTATTCATTGTAGCATAAGAGTTTTGGGGATGCAACACATATTTTAAATAAACTTATTTTTCTTTACCATCTCGGTGAATTCGAAATTGTTTCTGGTGTGAGCGAACATATCCAGTATTCTGTCGGTGGCTTCATCGGATTTAAGTCCGTTTAATGCCTTTCTCATAACGCTTATCGCTTCAAGTTCCTCTGATTTAAGGAGCAGATCCTCTCTTCTGGTTCCGGATTTCTGAAGGTCGATGGCAGGGAAGATCCTCTTCTCGGAAAGCTTTCTGTCAAGGACGATCTCCATGTTACCGGTACCTTTAAACTCCTCGTAAACCACATCATCCATCTTGCTTCCGGTGTCCACAAGGGCTGTTGCAAGGATCGTAAGGCTTCCGCCCTCTCTCATATTTCTGGCAGCACCAAAGAACTTCTTTGGCATATGAAGAGCACTGGGATCAAGACCTCCGGACAAGGTACGTCCTGAAGGGGGAACCACCTGGTTGTATGCTCTGGTAAGTCTGGTGATGGAATCAAGAAGGATCACCACGTCCTCCTTGTGCTCCACAAGTCTCTTTGCTCTCTCCATTACCATCTCGGAAACACGCTTGTGATGCTCGGGAAGTTCATCAAATGTGGAATAGATGACCTCCACGTTCTCTCCCACGATCGCTTCCTTGATATCCGTAACTTCCTCGGGACGCTCGTCGATAAGGAGTATTATCATATGCATCTTGGGGTTACTTCTGAGGATTGACTTTGCAACCTCTTTTAACAGAGTGGTCTTTCCTGCCTTAGGAGGGGATACGATCATACCACGCTGTCCCTTTCCCACAGGGCTTACAAGGTCCATTACTCTCATGGCAACGGAACAGCCGGGTGTCTCAAGCTTTATCCTCTCATCGGGGAAAATAGGTGTCATATCCTCAAAGGATTTACGCTTAAGGCTCTCCTCCACAGTGTATCCGTTGATGGTCTTAATGTAGAGCAGGGCGCTGAACTTCTCCTGCTGAGTCTTTACCCTCTTATTGCCAAAGAGGATGTCTCCTGTCTTTAATCCGAATCTTCTGATCTGGCTGGGAGCGACATATACATCATTTTCTCCGGGCAGATAATTCTCGCATCTGATGAATCCGTATCCGTCGGGCATTACCTCCAAGATTCCGCTTGCGGCAACACCGCTGTCAAGATCCTGGGGGAACTCATCATCGGCAATCTTCTGTGCCTTGTCGGCATACTTTTCTGCCTGAGCTGCGCTCTCGATCTGTGAACTTTCACGGAAATCTGCGCTTTTTTCTGTCTGCTCTGTCTTTGCAGTTCTGGGCGCTCTTTGAGGCTTTTCCTTCTGCACAGGAGCTTCTTTTGCTCCGTCAGTGGCCTTCTCGGCATCTTTTTCATCCTCTAAGAGCATTGCTTCGATCACATCCGCTTTTTTCATGGCAGATACATTTTTGATTCCTCTGACCTTTGCCAGCTCCTTCAATTGAACAAGTTGCAGGGATTCATATTTTTCTCTCATTCCCATATTTTTTTACCTCGTATTTCTTATCTGAATTTATTTTAGTTCGAATTCCATATATACCGGATCGTGATCCGAATATGCGTATCCGGCATTCACATTCTCGTATGTGATCACATCCACATTGTCCGAGACTATGAAGCCGTCCATCGTTATGGTGGCGGTTGTCTCAGGATCATAGCTCTCATTTAAATACCTCCCCGAGGGCCACAACCCTTCCTTCACATAGTAGGGAACCTTGTCCATAGCCATCATCATCAGTTCCGGCAGTGCCGATCTCCTGAACGGATGGGATTTGGCATCCCGAACATCGTCTTTTTCTTCATCAGCCATGAGATCATGGTTGAAATCTCCGCCCACTATCAGGTAATTTCCTGCGGCACACTCTTTTTTCATGTCCTCTATCAGCATATCCATCTGGCTCTTTTTCACATCAGCGTCCGCACCGAATACCGACATATGAACATTTATGAGCACCAGCTCTTTTCCGTTTGACACATTCATCCTGTTGATGGAATAGCACCTGTCAAGGTCGATGAATTTCCTCAGATCATCCGCCACGGGAAGGCTCCTTCTGATGGATTCGTTTATCCGGTATTTACTGAAGGAAGCAAGACCCGATCTGTTTTTCCCATAGAAATCAAATATGGGATATGCCAAAAACGGCGAATCATAATTAAGGGCGTATGTTCCGAAATAATCACCGAAATGATCCAGTGTCATCTCATATTCATCCACATGATAGCTTCTGTCTGCATCGATATCCACCTCCTGCAGGAACAGAAACTCGGGATCATATTCCCCGATGAGGTTGAGGGCCCCGGTCACCGTCTCCTCCACACTCTTCTTACTGTAGGCCTTGGCATTTTTTCCTCCGTCCATAAAAAAGCTGTAATCTGCGGGGTATGAGCCGTAACCGATGTTGTAAGTCATAACGGAATGCCGGCTTCCCGTCTGCACAAACTCTTTAACATTTTCTGTGCCCGGAACATTGACCGTTAACGCAAGATTGTCTGAAAGCCTCTCATAGCCTGCGAACAGATAAAACAAATATATCAATACTACAAAAACCAAAACGCCTAACACAATTCCCAATATTTTAAGGACTTTCCTCATAAAATTTCCATGCCCTTTCATAGTTGACACCTGCAGATAAAAATCTAAAAGCGCTGACCATTAGTGAGAACCCTTATATCTCACACTTTTAACCTGTGGAAAAAAAGCATCCGAATCGTTGCGAAATGTTGTAGAAAAATATATGCTTTAGAACAACTTTAATACATTCTAATATATTTTTTGCAAATTGACAAGCATTCTCTTCTATTATATTATTATCGGGAAGATTTCGCCCGTTTTTTTCAGGGCTTTATCATAGGCATTAGAGGAGGATAAACAGATATGACCACAAGTGAAAAAGCACTTAAAATGCATGAAGAATGGAACGGAAAGCTTAGCGTTGAGGCAAAGGCTCCGGTCAAGAGCCGCGAGGATCTGGCTATCGCGTACACCCCCGGCGTAGCAGAGCCATGCAAAGTAATCGCCGAAAACAAAGAGGAAGCATACAAATATACATGGAAATCAAATACAATCGCCGTTGTATCCGACGGAAGCGCGGTTCTTGGTCTCGGAAACATTGGTCCCGAAGCAGCTATGCCCGTAATGGAAGGAAAAGCCGTTCTCTTCAAAGAATTCGGAGGTGTGAATGCTGTTCCCATCTGTCTTGACACTCAGGATACAGAGGAGATCATCAAGGCTGTGACATATCTTGCTCCCACCTTCGGAGGAATAAATCTTGAGGACATCTCCGCTCCCAGATGTTTTGAGATCGAGGAAAGACTCAAAGCCACTCTTAACATCCCCGTTTTCCATGATGATCAGCACGGTACCGCCATCGTTGTACTCTCCGCTCTCATCAATGCCTTAAAGATCACAGGCAAGAAAAAAGAAGAATGCAGGATCGTTATAAACGGTTCCGGTGCGGCAGGCATTGCCATCGCAAAGCTTCTCATGAGATACGGATTTAAATATGTTACTCTCTGCGACAGAACAGGTATCATATCCAAAAACAGAGACAACTTAAACTCCATAAAGAAAGAGATGGCTGAGGTCACAAACCTTGAAGGCAAGGACGGAAAGCTGGCCGATGCACTTGTCGGTGCAGATATTTTCGTAGGAGTATCCGCTCCCAACTCAGTGACAAAAGATATGGTAAGAAGCATGAACAAGGATGCCATCATCTTTGCAATGGCCAATCCCGTACCCGAGATCATGCCCGATGAAGCAAAGGAAGCCGGCGCTAGGATCATAGGAACCGGTCGTAGCGATTTCCCCAACCAGATCAACAATGTTGTCGCATTCCCCGGAATCTTTAAAGGTGCCCTCGAGGGACGTGCAAGACAGATCACAGAGGAAATGAAGCTTGCAGCTGCAGAGGCAATCGCAGCACAGGTTTCCGACGACGAACTTGACGAAGAACATATCATGCCCGAAGCATTCAATCCCAAGGTTGCAGAGGCAGTAGCAAAGGCTGTTAAAGCCCTTATCTAAATGGAACAAAGATTTTATTCGTTAAACGATTATTTCAAAAAAACATATAACAGGAAATGCTATAAGATAGCCCTGAATGCCGGTATGACCTGTCCCAACAGGGACGGGAAATGCGGCACTCGGGGTTGTATTTTCTGTAGCGAAGGCGGAAGCGGCGATTTTGCCGTAAAGCTTTGTGATGACAACTCAGATTCCATTGCAGAGCAGCTTCTGGAAGGTAAACGCCTCTTTAAAAGCGGCAAGGATGTGGGAAAAAGTTTCGTTGCCTATTTTCAAGCCTATACCAACACCTACGCCCCTGTGGATGTCTTAGAGAAGCTTTTTGAAAAAGCCCTGTCCACAGACTTTGTCATAGGCATTTCCATTGCCACCAGACCCGACTGCCTGGAGGATGAGAAAATAGAGCTTTTAAAGAAACTAAAAGCAAGGCATCAGGACAAATTTATATGGGTGGAGCTGGGGCTTCAGACAATACACGAAAAAACCGCCCTCTTTATAAGACGTGGATATCCTCTATCCGTATTTGATGAAACAGCAAAAAAGTTTAAAAAAGCAGGTATTCCCATAATCGTCCATGTGATACTGGGGCTTCCAGACGAGGGCGAAAAGGAAGTGCTTGAAACCATCAATTACATAAACAGTATCGATCCCTTCGGCATAAAGCTTCAGCTTCTTCACATATTGAAGCACACAGACCTGTGCACTCTTTATGAAAGGGGCGAGGTCACCACCTTGTCAAAGGAAGAATATGTTAACCTTATCGTACATTGTATACAAAGATTAAAACCCTCTGTCTGTATCCACCGTATCACGGGGGACGGGCCAAAAGATTCCATGGTCGCTCCCATGTGGAGCCTTAACAAAAGAGGGGTATTAAATGCCATACATCACAGATTAAAAGAAACGAATACAATTCAGGGAGATCATTATAATGCAGGAAACTCTGACTCTTTATAAATTGATAGTTTTATATATGCTGGACAAGGTCACAGGCTCCCTTACGGCGGCCCAGATAAGTGACTTTATCCTGGAAAAGGAATACACCAACTACATCACTTTTAACCAGGTTCTGACAGAGCTTGATGAATCGGGCATGGTTTCATGCCATACCGTCAGAAACCGTACGCACCTCTCTCTCACTGAGGAAGGCGCGGAAACCTTGAACTTTTTTAAAGACAGGATCAGTGACGCCATCAAAAAAGATATTGATGACTATTTAAAAACAAATGAATTCAAGATAAAAAACGAGACTGCGGTCTCCGGAGATTATTACAAGACAACCCTGGGGGAATATGAAGCAAAGCTGGTTGCAAAGGAGAGGGATGCGAATCTCGTCGAGATAACACTCTCCGTCCCTACGGCTGATATCGCCGAGACTATCTGCGAAAACTGGGAAAAAAACAGCGGTGAGATATATCAATATCTGGTAAATAAACTTCTATAAAAAACAAACAAGCCACATGGATTTCATTAATATGAATTTCCATGTGGCTTTAATATTTTTCTAATCTTCCTCAGAGGCTTCCCTCTTTATCCTTGCGATATGCTCTTTAATCTTTACCTCATATCCGTTTCCCTTTGGTGAATAAAACTCTGTACCGTTTAATTCATAGGGGAGATATTGCTGTTTACAATAGTCATTCGGATAATCGTGGGAATATTTGTATCCGAGACCGTGTCCGAGTTTCCCCGCGCTCTTATAATGGGCATCCTGCAGATGTGGCGGTATTGGAAGATTTCCTGATTTCTTAACTTCACTCATAGCTTTGTCTATTGCCTCATAGTTTGCATTGCTCTTTGGAGCTGTTGCCACGTAACTTACAGCCTGGGCCAGTATGATCCTGGCTTCCGGCATTCCTATCCTCTCCACGGCAAGTGAAGCGTTTGTTGCGACTACCAGTGCCATGGGATCCGCATTACCTACATCCTCTGAGGCACAGATCATAATTCTCCTTGCGATGAATTTGATATCTTCTCCGGCAGAAAGCATTCTGGCAAGATAATACAGAGCAGCATCTGCATCGGAACCGCGCATGCTCTTTATAAACGCTGAGATGGTATCGTAGTGATTATCCCCATCCTTGTCATATTTCATGGCGCGAGTCTGTATACATTCGTCCGCCACTTTAAGGTGTATACAGATCTTTCCGTCGTCCCCTCTGTCTGTAGTCATGATGCCAAGTTCAACAGCATTAAGAGCATGTCTGGCATCGCCGTCACTTATATCGGCCAAAAACTCCAAAGCTTCATCGGTGATCTCGGCATTGTAGCTTCCCATGCCCCTTTCTCTGTCATATACTGCCTTTTTCAAAAGGTCTTTTATATTTTCCTTTGACAGTGGATGAAGTTCAAATATTACTGATCTGGAGATAAGAGCTCCGTT
>JAGDCK010000188.1 GCA_017958585.1 Lachnospiraceae bacterium | reverse complement strand
GAACAGTCAAAATAGACGACCTGTATGTTTCCTGCCATGAGGTGACACAAAAAGAATACGGGCTTTATTGTAAATATGGAGAAGATCAGCCTGAGCCAACAGGCGATAACTACCCAGTCATAAATGTAAGCTGGTATGATGCCGTCATCTACTGCAATTTGCGCTCCTTGGCGGAAGGCCTTGAACCTGTTTACAAGTTGGATAATCGGGTTGATCCAAGGTATTGGGAAGGTGGTGGAAAGCCTATAATGTCAGATGGTGGAAAATACTGGGCCCCCGCTGTATCTGAAAATGACATTGATTTGAATGACTGGAAGGGTATAACCTGCGATTTCAATGCAAACGGCTATCGTCTTCTTACAGAAGCAGAATGGGAATACATCGCAAAAGAAGCCAATACTAGCACGACCAAATATAGCGGAAGCAATACTTTAACTGAAGTGGCATGGTGCAGTGGAAACAGTGGAGGCAGTATACATGAAATAAAGGGGAAAACACACAACAGCCTGGGAATTTATGACATGACCGGTAATGTCTGGGAATGGTGCTGGGATTGGTTTGGTAATATTGACTCAGATACACCAAAAACAGGAAATGCAGAGGCAGATACGCACACCTATGATCCCCAAGAACCGATGGGACAGTATGGACGAATCCAAAGAGGAGGTGCTTTCGACAGTACGACAGAAGGTATTGATTCTTATGTTGTTTCTGTCAGGGACTTTGATAAGCCAGCCGTTAGATATAGTAGCGTAGGATTTAGAGTTGCCCGTTCCATAAGATGATAAGGTGCTTCAAGTTGCTTCCCTGAAAAAAATTTTCAAAAAAATTAAAAAAAAATTTGACAGGAAAAGAAAGTCATGGTATATTAAAGATAAGCAGAAATGCTTGGCAGGCTCCTACCTGATTGGGGCAATTTCATTTCTCCTCCGTATAATCGGATGGATTACAGGCGGCCAGAGCGGCCGCTTTTGTTTTTTAAATCAATTCAAGTAATTCAGATAACTCCAGGTCGCTCAGGGGGCGGTATTGTCCGGGAAGAAGGTTTTCGTCAAGATAAAGGGTTCCCATTGCAATGCGTTTAAGGAAAATGACCTCGTTACCCATGGCAAGAAACATCCTCTTTACCTGATGAAATTTGCCCTCGGTGATTGTAAGGATGCATGTTGTAAAGTCAGCTCCTGTAAGCGTGCAGTATTTGTCTTCGCTGTCCATCCACTTTAACTCGGCAGGTTTTGTTGTAAAAGAAGGGCTTTTTGTTGCGGGTGGAACTTTGACTCCCTTTTGAAACTCCTTTATGTAGCGTTCACGGTCTTTCGGCGGGACATAATCCCGAAGGTAGACAAGATAGGTTTTGGGAATGTGCTTTTCCGGATCGGTAAGAAAATGCGAGAAATGCCCGTCGGTGGTCAAAAGCAGGAGGCCCTCGGTGTCGGCATCCAGACGTCCTACAAGATGCAGCGGTGGAAGATTTTGCGGATTCAGTATCTGGGGCGGGAACTGTTCCAGTACACTTGTGTGAAGCATACCGGAGACAGTTGAGCATACGGTGTCCTGCTCCTTGTTGAGCATAAGGTAAATGTGCGGCGTAAGGGGAACCTGCTCTCCGTTGATGTACAGGACATCATTCCTTGTATCTACCAGCTGTGATGCACTTGTGACGATTTCCCCATTCAATAT
>JAGDCK010000187.1 GCA_017958585.1 Lachnospiraceae bacterium | reverse complement strand
TATTTATGATTAAGGTTAGTCCAGAAGCGGGTCCTGTAGGAATGCCACCAAGCGAGCTTTTGCAGACGCGTAGCGGCGAGGACTGTCTGAGCGACCGGCGCCCTGCAGACAGGACCCGCTTCCGGATTAATCAGATCTTTGCGTGTGTAAATTAAACGAAACACAAAGAAGCGGGGGGCTGTAGGGATGCCACCAAGCGAGTTCCGCAGACGCGTAGCGGCGAGGACTGTCTGAGCGACTGGCGCCCTGCAGACAGGACCCGCTTCTGGACTAACCTTAATCATAAATAAAATATAATTTTGACTGTCCGGACAATAATATTGGCAAAATGGCTATTTTTGTTACTAGGAGAAATTAATAATATGATGTATCATAATATAACGAAGGATGATATGTTAAATGGTGAAGGCTTGAGAGTTGTACTTTGGCTTTCGGGCTGCGATCACAGATGTGAGGGGTGCCATAATCCCCTGACCTGGGATCCTGATGAAGGGCTTGTCTTTGACGATGAAGCCAAAAACGAAGTTTTTTCATATCTTTCGAGAGATTACATTTCGGGACTTACCCTTTCCGGGGGAGATCCTCTCTATGTAAATAACATTGATGAGGTTACCGGTTTTTGCCAAGTGGTAAAGGATAGGTTTCCTGAAAAAACGATCTGGTTGTATACGGGAAATACCTTCGAAAACATAAAAAAGCTTGATGTCATGAAATATATCGATGTCTGTGTGGACGGAGAATTTGTTAAGAGCCTTCATGACAATAATCTTTTGTGGAAGGGAAGCTCAAACCAGAGAGTTATAGATGTAAAGAAAACTTTTATGCAGGGTGGTAACGAACCTGTTTTGTATTGCGGGGATTACGAGTAAATCTATGAGTAAAGGAAGGATAGTAGGTTAATGAGGAAAGTTGCACAGTTTTTTAAAGTATCAAAGGAGAATTTCAAGGCGGCCGTTCAGGATGATTTTCCGGGTTTTTCTGATGAGATCATCGATGTGATGTATGATTCCATAAAGAAGCCCAGGCGTGCCACTACAGGAAGCGCAGGATATGATATTTTCACACCCTTCAGCTTCAAGCTTGCTCCCGGGGAGACCATAAAGATCCCCACAGGAATCAGAGTAAGGATCGATGAGGATTTCGTATTAAAGATTTATCCCAGAAGCGGTCTTGGATTCAAATTCAGACTTCAGCTCAACAATACTGTGGGAATAATCGACAGCGATTATTTTAATTCTGACAATGAAGGACATATTTTTATAAAGCTTACGAATGATTCCAATGAGAACAAGACTGTAGAGATCGAATCCGGTCAGGCTTTTGCCCAGGGAATCTTTGTGGAGTACGGTATCACCGTTGACGATGATGCGGACGGAGTCAGAAACGGTGGTTTCGGAAGCACCACAGAGTAGTTTCTAACGTGAAATAGTGAATACGGAGGCATACAAATGTTTAAACTGGTAACGGATTCTACAACGGATCTGCCGGAAAGTTATTACAAGGAACATGACGTGGATTATTTCTGCCTGTCATGTCTTATTAACGGCACTATATACAACAAGCAAAATCCTATAACGATTGACGATTTTTATAAGGCTATCGCGGACGGCGCAATGCCCACCACAAGCCAGGTAAATCCGGAGGAAGCAAAGGAAGCCTTTGATGAGATGATTAAGGAATCAAAAAATATCCTCTATCTGGCTTTTTCATCAGGTCTTTCCGGAACATATAATTCCATAAGGATCGCAGCTGAGGAAGTGATGGAGGAAAATCCGGATGTAAAGATCGTGGTTATCGATACTCTTGCAGCGTCCATGGGAGAGGGGCTTATCCTGGATAAGGCCGTTCGATTAAGAGATGAAGGAAAGTCTTTGGAGGAGGTGGCAGAATACATAGAGAATCATAAGCTTAATCTCTGCCATGTGTTTACTGCGGATGACCTTATGCATCTCTACCGCGGAGGAAGAGTCAAAAAATCTGCCGCTATCGTTGGTACCATTGCTGCAATAAAACCCATGATGCACGTGGACAATGAAGGTAAGCTTATTCCTCTCAGTAAAGTCAGGGGCAGGAAAAAATCCCTGGCAGAGCTTGTAAACATGATGGAGGAAAGAATAGGCACATACAGAACTGAAAAGCAGTTTGAGCCTGTTTTTATAAGCCACAGCGCATGCCCTGAGGATGCAAAATATGTGGCTGATCTTGTGACTGGGAGATTCGGTTACACTGATATCGTTATCTCAGATATCGGACCTGTCATCGGCTCTCATACGGGTATTGGAACTGTAGCCCTTTTCTTCTGGGGAGACAATAGATAAAACAAAAAAGGGGTGGAAAAAATGGATAATCGCTTATTTAACAACTCACATGTAATTTCATGGCTTCAGTATTTTTCCGACAACACGGAGGTGGATCTTGAACATGTAAAGATCCTGGATATCACCAGAAAAAACAAGAATCTGATCCCTGCATGCGAGGCTCACAGATGCGTGCTTGTCTTTACTGAGGCAGGACATAAGGACATTTTTTATCGCATGTATAATGCAGGACTTGGCGACTGTGAGGTTGTTTACAATGAAGGTTCGGAGCCTGTGGGACCCATTAAGAGGAACAAGGTTTCTGACATGATTGACAGAGGCATCAATGCTTCCGCAGGAATGCTTGTCCTTAATGATAATGCAAGAACCACACTTAAATTCGGTATAGACAACAGGGAATTTGCAACGGGAAGCGTAAAGTATGTTGGCAGCGAGATCCGTTCCATCATCCTTTCAAAGATGCAGGTTTCAGACGGCAAAAACATCTGTGTTATTTCCGGAGAGTCCATAGCGATCCAGTCAGCGATCCTTGACGGTGAAGGTTCGGTTATAGCTGTTGAATATAATTCAGATGACAGAAGAACATTGGAAGACAATGTGGATCAGTTTGGTCTTAACAATGTGACCATAATCGATCATGTGGATGAGGAGAATTTCAAAGGCCTTCCGGTTCCCGATGTTACAATGCTTGTTGCCAGCGCCAGCATGGAGCAGGAGATGGAGTATCTGTTAAGCTTAAATCCCAATATGGAATTTGTGGTATACACTCTTGACTTTGAGGTTGCCGCTTCCATGTTATCCGTATGCAAGAAGTTCGGTATCGTTGATCCTGAGATCATCCAGGTGAATGTTTCAAAGCTTACCAGCAAGCACACCTTCAGTGTACAGCCTGCGCCCTGGATCATCACATGTAAGGCAGGAGAATAAATTTTCTTGCTTATGGCCTGATTTATGCTATAATATCTCGGAATACGTTTAAGGGAGATAAAGAATATGTATATTACTTGTTTGGATTTGGAAGGGGTACTTGTACCCGAGATTTGGATCGCTTTTGCAAAGGAGAGCGGTATCCCGGAGCTTAAGAGAACCACAAGAGATGAGCCTGATTATGACAAGCTTATGAAGTGGAGAATCGGGATCTTAAAAGAGCACGGACTTGGACTTAAAGAGATCCAGGATACAATCAAAAAGATCGATCCCATCCCCGGTGCAAAAGAGTTTCTTGATAAGCTCAGATCCTTCTCACAGGTAATCATCATAAGCGATACATTTACTCAGTTTGCCGCTCCTCTTATGGAGAAACTCGGAATGCCCACGATCTTCTGTAATGAGCTTGTGGTTTCCGAGAGCGGTGAGATAACTGATTTTAAGATGAGAATTGAGAATTCAAAGTACACCACCGTTAAAGCGCTGCAGAGTATCGGATATGATACCATAGCAAGCGGTGACAGCTACAATGATCTTGGTATGATCAAAGCTTCAAAGGCAGGATTTTTGTTTAAGAGTACTGACAAGATCAAGGCGGATAATCCCGAGATTCCCGCTTATGAAAATTATGATGAACTTTTGGATGCTATAAAAAAAGCAATGGTTTAGGCCATTGCTTTTTAAAGGTTTTACGAAACTATAATTTTAGTGAAAATTGGAAGGTAATTGTATGGAAAACACTATCGACAGACTCTTTCGCTATGTAAAGATCGAGACCACATCAAGCGAGGAGAGCGGAACACACCCAAGCTCCGAAAAGGAATTTGACCTGGCAAGAGTCCTTATAAATGACCTGGAAAAAATAGGCGCCAAGGACGTATATCTTGATGAGGAGCATTGCTATGTATATGCAACGGTTCCCGCTTCCGCAGGGTATGAGGATAAGCCTGTACTTGGCTTTATAGCTCATATGGACACTTCACCTGCCATGAGCGGAAAAAATGTAAATCCCAGGATCATTGAAAACTACGACGGAAAAGATATAGTTTTAAATTCTGACCTTAATGTGATCATGAAGGTTGAAGATTTCCCTTTCCTTGAAAATTATAAGGGTGATTCTCTTATTGTCACCGACGGAACCACGCTTCTTGGTGCCGATGACAAGGCCGGTGTTGCAGAGATCATGACTCTCTGTGAGTATCTTCTTGAAAATCCTGATGTGAAACACGGAAAGATCCGTATCGCATTTACTCCGGATGAGGAGATCGGAGAAGGCCCCGACTTTTTTGATGTAAAACTATTCGGAGCAGACTTTGCTTATACCGTTGACGGTGGAGCTTTAGGCGAACTTGAATATGAGAATTTCAATGCCGCAGGAGCAAAGGTCGTATTTAACGGTCGTAATGTCCATCCCGGTTCCGCAAAGGGCATAATGAAGAATTCCATTTTGATATCAGCAGAGTTCCAGGCTCTTTTACCCACATTCCAAAATCCCATGTATACTGAAAAATACGAAGGATTTTTCCATCTTGATTCCATTAAGGGAAATGTGGAGCAGACAGTCTGCGACTATATAATAAGAGACCATGACAAGGATCTTTTTGAGGAAAAGAAAAAGGTATTCTTAAGATGTGCGGATTTTATCAATTCAAAATACGGTAAGGATACCTGTGTGGTTGACCTTAAGGATCAGTACAAAAACATGAAAGAGATCATGAAGGATCATATGCATTTGATCGAGAATGCAAAGGCTTCCATGGAGGAACTGGGAATTGTTCCAAAGATCTCTCCCATAAGAGGCGGTACAGACGGAGCTCAGCTTTCATTTATGGGTCTTCCCTGTCCCAATCTCTGTACAGGCGGAGAAAATTTCCACGGAAAGTATGAGTTCGCATCAGTGACAGGAATCCTTAAGACTGTGGAAGTTTTAAAGAAAATCGTAGAGAAGTATTCATAGTTTTATTTTTAAGAGGAAATCAATTTGAGTAATTTTAATGATGTAACCGAAACCGAAAAACAGGAATATTACATTGAAAAGTGCAGGGAAGAGGTGGCCGGGATCTCTGAAACTCTGGGTCGAAAACTTACCTGCTGCGTCACCACCTTCGGATGCCAGATGAATGCCAGGGACTCCGAAAAACTGGAGGGTATCCTTGAAAAGGCGGGATATGTGATAACCCATGATGAGAATTCCGATTTTACCATCTTTAATACATGTACCGTAAGAGATAATGCCAATCAAAAGGTTTACGGAAGGCTGGGACTTTTAAGTAATTACAAAAAAAAGAATCCCAACATGAAGATCGCTCTTTGCGGATGCATGATGCAGGAAGAGGTGGTCATCGAAAAGATCAAAAAGAGCTACAGATATGTGGATCTGATGTTTGGAACCCACAATATCTACAAGTTCCCTGAACTTTTGTATAACTGCCTTACCTCAGAGGGAATGCTCATAGATATCTGGAAGGAATCCGACAAGATCGTGGAGGAACTTCCCGTAAAGAGAAAATATTCCTTTAAGTCCGGCATAAATATCATGTTCGGATGCAATAATTTCTGCAGTTACTGCATCGTCCCTTATGTACGAGGCAGGGAGAGAAGCAGAGAACCCCGGGATATCATAAGAGAGATCGAGAATCTGGTGGCAGACGGTGTGGTGGAGATCATGCTCCTTGGCCAGAACGTAAACTCCTATGGAAAAAATCTGGATAATCCCGTTTCTTTTGCAGAACTTCTGGAAGAAATCGAAAAGATCGAAGGCTTAAAGAGGATCAGATTTATGACTCCCCATCCAAAGGATCTGTCGGATGATCTGATAAGGGTGGTAAAGAATTCCAAAAAGATATGTCATCATATTCATCTTCCCATGCAGTCAGGCTCTTCAGAGATCCTCTATCGC
>JAGDCK010000186.1 GCA_017958585.1 Lachnospiraceae bacterium | reverse complement strand
CTCTGTCAAAATACTATTCTGACATGAATGCCCTTCATCCTTTTCGTGAAGGAAATGGACGGGCTCAACGGGAGTTCTCCAGAGAATTGTGCTTAAAAGCCACGGCATAGCAGACGATGAGAGAAAGCCCATGAGAGAGAAGGAACTTATCGTCTACAAGAGTGCAAAGGATGACAAACTCCTCTATGATATGGCATTTCTCATGGACAATTTTGACAATGAGGCCTACAACAAAGAAGACTGCAGAGCACTTTTTTATGAGTGCATCCACGCCCTGATTGACCTTGCCGGAAATTACGGTTTCCACGGAAATCTCTGGCACTGTTATCTCACAAACCTCCTGGTAAACAACGAGAACAGCTACAGCTGCGGATGTGAGATCAGGGGCGAGATCGAGGGCTCCATTAACAAGGCTGCCCTTCACGACATTGTGATCTTCAAAGAGTTTTACGACTATGATTTTACCGGTATGATGAACTACCTTGGGGTGGACGAATTTGAGATCATCACCGACTATGCCTCATCAAAACAGGAGAGCAAGGTATATAATCAGAGGATCTGCGCAAGGATCTGCGAGCTTGCGGAGAATTTCAGAGGGTGCGATACCCCCGAGGACATGAAGGCAACCCTCACACAGTTCTACAAAGAGTACGGCGTTGGCAAATTCGGTCTCCACAAGTCCTTCAGGATCGACCACAGGGAGGGCGAGGGAGTTTCCATAAATCCCATTTTAAACATCGCCCATGTAAAGATGGACGACATCGTGGGATACGAACTTCAGAAGCAGAAGCTTTTGGACAACACTGAGGCTTTTGTAAACGGCAAAAAAGCAAACAACTGCCTCCTCTTTGGAGATGCCGGAACGGGAAAGAGTTCTTCCATTAAGGCCATCGCCAACGAGTTCTATGACAGGGGCCTTAGGATCATCGAGGTTTACAAGCATCAGTTCAGAGACCTTAATGATGTCATCGCCCAGATAAAAAACAGAAATTACAAATTCATCATCTACATGGATGACTTAAGCTTTGAAGAGTTTGAGATCGAATACAAATATCTGAAGGCTGTCATCGAGGGCGGTCTGGAGAAAAAACCTAAAAACGTGCTGATCTATGCCACATCAAACAGAAGGCATCTGATCCGCGAAAACTACTCCGACAAGGAGGAGATCAGAGAGGACATGCACACCTCCGATACCGTGCAGGAAAAACTCTCCCTGGTTTATCGTTTCGGCGTGACCATCTATTTTGGCAGTCCGGATCCTAAGCAGTTTAAAAATATAGTAAAAGTTTTGGCAGAGCGAAATGAAGTAGACATGCCTGAGGAAGAGCTTTTAAGGGAAGCCGGAAAATGGGAGCTTACCCATGGAGGCTTATCGGGCAGAACCGCACAGCAATTTATAGATTACCTTTTGGGAAAACAATAAAGGACGGTGGTTTATATGAGCACAAAGACCTTTGCTGCAATCGACGTGGGAAGTTTTGAATTGTCCATGAAAATATTCGAGTTCAATGGCAAGAACAAGATCCGCGAGATCGATTGCATTTCAAAAAAACTTGATCTTGGCAGCGACAGCTATGCCAGGGGAAAGATCGATCTGAAAAAAGTGGAGGAATTGTGCGAAACCCTGCAGGAGTTTAAAAACTCCATGGAGTCCTACGGAGTTGAGGAGTACAAAGCCTACGGCACCAGTGCGGTGCGAGAGAGTAAAAACATGGACATACTCTTAGACCACATTGAGAAGGCGACAGGCATAAAGATCGATGTGCTCAGTAACTCCGAACAGCGTTTCCTTGATTACAAATCAGTCGCCGCAAAAGGCGAAGAATTCAGAAAGATCCTGGAGGGTTCCACGGCCATAGTTGACATCGGCGGCGGAAGCATCCAGATCTCCCTGTTTGAAAATGATACCCTTGTTTCCACGCAAAACATCAGGATAGGAGTGCTGCGTGTAAACGAGATCCTAAGCCAGGCTTCGGTTCCTACCTCACGTTACAGGGATATGTGCGGTGAGATCGTGATGCCTTCTCTTGATTCCTACAAAAAACTCTATGTAAAGGACAGGGAGATCAAAAATCTCATCATCATCGACGATTACCTCTCCCCCAGCGCCGTCAGAAAAGCCGTTGAAAAAAACGCGGACCCTGTTATGACCGTAAAGGAATACGACAGGTTTATCTCCGATGCGGACAACAAAAACTCCACGGAGCTTTCAAAGGCTTTCGGCATAGAATCAACCATCGTTCCACTTTTTATAATTTCATCCCAGCTGGTTAAATGGGTGGCATCGATCCTCGGCGCTGAAAAGATCTGGACTCCGGGAGTCAGACTAAGCGACGGTATGGCCTATGAATATGCGGAAAAGATCAAGATGTTTCGCGGTGAGCACGATTTTGAGAGGGATATCCTGGCAAGCGCATACAGCATGGCCTCCAGATATGAGTGCTCCAGGAAAAAATGCGAGCATCTGGAAAAAATAGCAACAGGGCTTTTTGACTCCTTAAAAAATGTCCACGGCCTCACAAAGAGAGAGAAACTCTACCTAAGGATCGCAGCAATCCTTGCGGATGTGGGAAAATATGTAAGCCTTGAAAACTTTGGCGAGACAGGATATCAGATAGTAATGAACTCTGAGATCATAGGTCTCTCCCACAGAGAGCGTGAGATCGTTGCAAATATCGTAAGATACAACGTGTCGGAATACGATTACAATAATTCCAGAGCCGACGGGGACCTGGACAGCGCTTCGGTTATCATAGTGGCAAAACTTGCGGCAATCCTGAGAGTGGCCACGGGTCTCACCGGAGGATACATCGGAAAGATAAAGGATTTCAAGCCCGTACTGAAGGGAAATCAGTTTTTGATAAATGCGGACAGCGACATGGATTTAACCATGGAGAAAGCATTTTTTGAGAGTAAAGCCGGATTTTTTACGGAAGTATATAACATAACACCTGTTCTTAATACAAAGAGAAGCTAGGGGGATACTATGGCGGCTGTAAATTATTTAAATCCAAAATATTTTGTAAACAGGGAACTTAGCTGGATCAAGTTCGATCACCGTATCTTGAATGAGGCCAGGGACAAATCGAATCCTTTGTTTGAGAGGATCAAGTTCTTAAGCATTTCTGCCTCAAACCTGGATGAATTTTTCATGGTGAGAATTGCGTCCCTGATGGATCAGTTAAATGCAGGATATGACAAGCCGGATATTGCGGGCATGCTTCCGGACGAGCAGCTAACAAGCTTATCCGTTGCGATCCATGAGCTCATGGACCTCCAATATACCACACTTAACCGCTCCATCATGCCGGCTCTTGAGGATGTGGGGCTTACCATCATAAAACGCCACGAGAACTTAAGCGAAGAAGACGGGAAGTTTGTGGACAAATATTTCGAGGAGAATGTCTATCCGGTTCTAACCCCCATGGCTGTGGACTCCTCAAGACCATTCCCCCTTATCAGGAACAAGACCTTAAATATCGGGGCATTGATCCACAAAAAAGAAGGGGACAAGACCATGGATTTTGCCACGGTTCAGGTGCCGGGCGTCCTTCCAAGGATTGTGGAGCTACCAAAGAAAGGTAAGCAGACCAGGATAATTTTTTTAGAGGAAGTGATAGAGCGAAACATCGAAAAGCTCTTTTTAAATTACACCGTTGTATGCTCATATCCCTTCAGAATCATGAGAAATGCGGACCTTTCCATCGAGGAAGAGGAGGCTGCGGACCTATTAAAAGAGATCGAAAAGCAGTTAAAGCGCCGCCAGTGGGGTGAAGCCATCAGGCTTGAAGTGGAAGCCGGCATGGACAAAAACCTTCTTAAAAAGATCAAAAAAGAACTTCAGATAAGTGATGAAAACATATACAGCATCGACGGACCGTTAGACCTTACCGTATTTATGAAGGTTTACGGATTAAAGGGGTTTGACAGATTAAAGATTAAGCCCCACACTCCGGTGCAGAACCCGGCATTTAATGGTCACTCGGATATTTTTTCCGTTATCAGAAAAGGGGACGTGCTCTTACATCACCCCTACGAATCCTTTGACCCCGTGGTGGAATTTGTCCGCAGGGCATCAAAAGATAAAAACGTGCTGGCCATAAAGCAGACCCTCTACAGAGTAAGCGGCAATTCCCCCATTATAGAGGCTTTGTCGGAGGCCGCGGAAAACGGCAAGCAGGTCACTGTTTTGGTGGAGCTTAAGGCCAGATTTGATGAGGAAAACAATATCAACTGGGCAAAGATGCTGGAGCAGGCGGGAGCCCATGTAATATACGGACTGGTGGGTCTTAAAACCCATTGCAAGATCACTCTGGTGGTGAGACGCGAGTCCGACGGAATCCGCAGATACGTCCACCTGGGAACCGGAAATTACAATGACATAACCGCAAGGCTCTACACCGACATAGGTCTGTTAACCTGCAAGGAAAGCTTTGGCGAGGATGCAACGGCCGTATTCAACATGCTTTCAGGTTATTCCGAGCCCATGTTCTGGAACAAGCTCACCGTGGCACCTCTTTGGCTTAAGGATAAATTCCTAAGCCTTATTGCCAGGGAGAAAAATAATGCAAAAGCCGGAAAAAAGGCAGAGATCATTGCAAAGATGAACTCACTTTGCGACAGGGATATAATCGCCGCGCTCTATGAGGCGAGCAGTGCCGGCGTAAAGATCAGGCTAATTGTCAGAGGTATATGCTGTCTGAAAGTGGGAATTCCCGGAGTCAGCGAAAATATCACCGTGCGAAGCATAGTGGGTAATTTCCTGGAGCACAGCAGGATATTCTATTTTGAAAACGGCGGAAACAGCGAAGTCTACTGCGGAAGCGCCGACTGGATGCCCAGAAACCTGGAGAGAAGAGTGGAGATCATGTTCCCCATTGAAAATAAGGAACTGAAGGCTCAGGTGATCCACATCCTTGATTGCCTCTTACAGGATACGGGAAAGGCTGCCATGCTAAATAGCGATGGAGACTATACAAAGATCGACAGACGAGGAAAGAAGCTCTTCATTGCCCAGGACTATTTCTGCGAGGAGGCTGCAAAGGAGTCGCTATCGGCAAAGGATGAGGTGAGCAAGTCAAACAGGACCTTCACCCCTGAGATACATAAGTAGAAACAAAAAGAGTGTGATCCATGATTATAAAGAGTAGCAAAAACTTTGATTTTAATTATGGATTTTAAGCGAGGATTTTAAGCAAAAGATTTATTCAAAAGATTTAAACAAAGGATTTAAAAGGTAACATAAGTAACATGAACACAAAGATTTATTTAGCCAGTGCATCCCCCAGACGAAGGGACCTGCTTAATCAGATCGGCCTCGACTTTGAAGTCATGGTAAGTGCTGCGGATGAGGATATTTCAGAAAAAGACCCCGCAAAGATGGTGGAGGAATTATCCCTTAGAAAAGCAAAAGCCGTTGAGGCAAAACTTATAGAAAGCGGCAAGGAAGGCGGCGCCATCATAATCGGTGCGGATACCGTTGTGGCGGCAAGGGACCCTGAAACAGGGAAGGAGATAATCCTGGGAAAACCTAAGGATGCGGCAGACGCAAAGAGAATGCTTAAAGGTCTCCAAGGTAATGACCATTTTGTCTACACGGGAGTGGCACTTTTAAAAGACGGAGAGGTTAAAAACTTTTCAGAAAAGACAACCGTCCGTTTCTGCCCCATGACAGAGAGGGAAATCGATGAGTATATCGCCACCGGGGATCCCTTAGACAAGGCCGGAAGCTATGGCATTCAGGGGTTCTGCGCCAGATATATAAAAGGTATCGACGGAGATTACAACAACGTGGTGGGACTTCCCGTAAGCCGGCTGTACATGGAAATCAGAGCATGGCTGTAGGAAATGTTAAATCTGATTTAGATTGTGAAATAATTAATTATTTGTTTTTCAATATAAATCATTCATTTTATATTGACGATATTTCTAACAGGAATTATATTATAAGCACATTATCTTAGTTATATCAGTTACAAGGAGGTTGACCTATGCACGAATTCGATGATGCAGTTCTTGATTGTTTTCTGGATAATCAGTTGAAGCTTTATCCTGAAGAAGTTGCCACAAACAGAGATGAAGCCGATGATTTTCTGAGCGACTGTATGGCTGTAGTTGTAGATTCTGCCGAAGAGGTTTACGAATATTTTGAGGAAGAGGGCATTGATATAGACGGTGCCAATGAAGAAGAGATTCTCGAAGCCGATGAGGTATTTGAAGTCGGCGATGGAAGATACTTAATAGTAGAAGGATAAAAAATTAACAAAAAACACCCTCCGGGGTGTTTTTTTATGCACATTTTTAATAGATTTTGCCATCATGCTCTTAGACCCTTGTTTTTATAATTTCCTTTAGTTATAATAGGTTTTGATTTAGTGTGTTACTAATTTAACGATTTAGTGTGGTGGAGGAACAGGAATGGAAGTGGCAACTTTGCAAAGACATATGTTGCTGGGTGAAATTTTGATGGCCCGAGGCTATATATCCGGCAACCAGCTTGATTTTGCATTGGTCGAGCAAAGAAAAAAAGGCATCAGACTGGGAGAACTTCTTGTGAATGCAGGGATGATCAGCCAGGATGCTTTGACAGAGGCGCTGGAGGTTCAGGAGTCGGAAAAACCGGTGAACCATATCGCCAGAGTCGCAAGATTTACAAAGGTAACAAGAGACAGGTACATTGAGGACTGGAAGGGAATCGAGGAGAATTATAACGCAGCTCTCATCTATGATTCCATCAGACAACCAAAGCGTGCCACGGTGGGAAGTGCAGGATACGATTTCTTCTGCCCCTTCGGATTTGAATTAAATCCAGGGGATTCGATCACTATCCCTACCGGAATCAGGGCTGAGATACAGCAGGGCTGGGTACTGATGCTGTACCCGAGAGCTACTCTGGGCTTCAAATATAAGCTCAGATTGGATAACACAACAGGTGTTATTGACAGTGATTATTTCCTGTCTTACAACGAAGGTCATATCTTCATCAAGGTTACAAACTGCGGTGAGAAGGTGATCAGAATGATGGCAGGTGACGCATTTGTACAGGGTGTATTTCTTCCCTTCGGCATCACCATCGAAGACGATACCATCGTGATGAGAAACGGCGGCATCGGAAGCACGGACGATTTTTAAAGGCATTTAACTTAAGATTTTAACATGACTTCAGCACCCCGTACTTGGAACACAAATTCCAATTGCGGGGTTGTTTTATTTCACAGTTTTCCCCGGTTACATAGATAAAATATTAAAAAGCAGAAAAAGTACAATACCGTAACACATGTTATGAAAAGTATAATACTCCATGTAGCAAATTACCGTTTTCTACTATTAATGTATGGAGGTTATCATGAAAGGTTTAAAAGGTTATCTGCTTTTACTTACGGCTTTTGCTTTTGTTTTTGGTGTGGGGGCACCGAAACTTAATGCAAATGCACAGACTACAAATCTTATTTCAAACGGAAATTTTGAAAACAGCGACGCAGACTGGTATGAGCTGGGTCCGGCAAATGTCACTTCCGTGGCTTACCCCGGAGCGGACAATACGTCTAACAGCTTAAAGATCGGAAACGGAGAGGGAGGCATGGGTCAGATGGTCAGTGCTTCCGGAAACTCCACCTACGTCCTTGAGGGCTACGGCAAAGTATCCGGAAACGGCGAAACAGGGTATCTTGGCGTTGACTGCATGAACGCAAACGGCGTTAAGATCGGCGGAGGTAAATTCGAAGTCACTTTCACCACCACTTCTTTTACAAAGAAAACGCTTGAATTTACCACCGTGGACGGAACAGCCTTTATTCAGGTCTACACCTACAAAAACTACAGCAATGCTTCTGTGTATCTGGACGAGATCGTTCTTTCAGCTTTCTCAGAGGAGAGCGCCCTTGAAAACGAAGGTTTTGAGAGCGGAAAATCAAACTGGTATGAACTTGGCCCGGCATATGTCACAAACATCGTTCCGGGAGGCACCGGCACTACAGGTAATGCCTTGAGAGTCGGCACCGGCGAGGGAGGTATGGGTCAGAGAGTCTCAGCCCTTGCAAACACATCCTACGTCCTCTCAGGCGTTGGAAAGGTAAGCGGAAACGAGACAGGATATCTTGGCGTTGACTGCATGAATGCAAACGGTGTAAAGATTCCCGGCGGAAAGTTTGAGATTACTTTCACAAATGACTATTATCTCAACAAATATCTGACCTTCACCACAGTTCCCGGCACTGCCTATATTCAGGTTTATACCTACAAAAATCCCGGAAGCGGATATGCATATTTTGATTCCATCTACCTCTCAAACGGCTCCGGCAATGGCGGTGGCAACAACGGAGGAAATAACGGTGGAAACAACGGCGGAAACAATGGAGGCAATAACGGCGGTAACAATGGTGGTAATAATGGCGGTAACACTAACCCTCTCGGCGCCGCAGCTTTGTAGGACGAGTTTGACTCAGACACTCTTGATACTTCCATTTGGACCACAGTTGATAAGTTGTGGGGAGCGAACAATAACGGTGTCAGAAGAGACCATGTGTCAATTTCAAACGGAATGCTGGTTATCAGAGGCGATGGCGACTATGCT
>JAGDCK010000185.1 GCA_017958585.1 Lachnospiraceae bacterium | reverse complement strand
TCAAGCTTGTTGATCTTTGCGGTCATTTCTTCTCCGGGGATTGCTTCGTTTACCTCATGAAGCTCGCGGAGTATTCGCTGATATTCTGTCTCGTTACTTGCTTCCTGTTTCTTGAATCCATCCACCACTTCAGTCTCAGCAACGGGTCTTTCGGGAAGAGGACCTCTGATCACGAGAGTGTCGGTGGCTTTGTCGATAAAAGCAGATGATCCGAAGAGATTGTGGGAGATGGCGTCCTCTAAGATCTTGATCAATTTGCTTTTTTCAAGCCCTGTGATCTGCTGGAGAAGGGAAATGGAAATATTGTCCTTGTCTCCGATCACGGTGAGAATGTTTTTTTGTTCCTCGGTGTATTTCTTGATATTTCTGCTAAGTTTGATAAGGAACAGACCGCCAAAACCATAAAACAGGGGATATACGATATTGTTCATAAAGCTGTAAGTGCTTTCCCAATACCATTCCTCACCCATCCATTGAAATTCTTCAAGTATGGTTGTTCCTGCTGCAAGAGCTAAAATTCCTCCGATTATAAATGCAGCAAACATTCCGACTTTCCTGAGTGTAAAAATACTTGTCCGGCGGGAATCTTCTCTTGCTCTTTCTTCCTTGGATACGGGCACCTTGAAATTGTTGTCCTTATCAAATTCAAGATTCGGGAAGTCTTCGAGCCTGGTGGCTTTATTCTTTCGCCTTTCGCGGTCCTGTTTTTCAATCCTTGAATCCACCAGCTTTAATATGGTGAGGATCACTCCTATGGGCGGATAAATGCAAAGTGCCACTATGGGGATTGCCCAACTCATATGGGCAAATTTATAATTGTCTTTTTTATCTTTTTTGTCGCTCATAAAAACTCCTGTGTCTAAATATTACTGAATACCTGCCCGATGGGGGCTTCTATTACAAGGTCTGCATATTTGTCCCTGGGCGTAGGGGCTTTGTTTATCACTACAAGCTTCTCGCCGCGGAAATAATCTATGAGGCCGGCTGCAGGGTAAACAGCAAGGCTGGTTCCTCCGATTATGAGAACCTCGGCATTGCTGATATATCTGACTGCATCTGTAAGAGTCTGTTCATTCAGGCCCTCTTCATACAATACCACATCAGGCTTTACTGCGCCACCGCATTTGGGGCATACGGGAATCTTTTCGGAGTTTTTAATAAAGTCCACATCGTAAAAGGCTCCGCATTCTTCGCAGTAGTTTCTGAGAACCGACCCGTGGAGTTCGAGAACTTCTTTGCTTCCGGCTTTCTGGTGAAGTCCGTCAATGTTCTGTGTTATGACGGCTTTAAGTTTTCCTGCCTTTTCAAGTTCCGCAAGTTTTTTGTGGGCGGCATTTGGCTCCACATCCGTAAAGAGCATTTTATTTTTATAAAATCTGTAGAACTCCTCTTTGTTTCTCACATAAAAAGTGTGGCTCAAAATCGTCTCGGGGGGATAGTCATATTGCTGATTGTACAGACCGTCCACACTTCTAAAATCCGGGATACCGCTCTCGGTTGAAACACCGGCGCCTCCAAAAAAGACAATGTTGTCATATTTCTCAATGATAGATTTAAATTCAGCTATTTTTGAATCCATTTATCTGCTCCCCCTTTGCTTGAAGTGTGTCGTTTTGCCGACAAGGATATTGTACCACAAAAAAAGCCCGCAGAAATAATTTCCACGAGCTTTTTAGATTTTTTAATTTTTAGTTAATGATCTCCATTTTCCACTGCTGATTGGCATTTCCAAGATAATCCCATTGGTGGACATTTCCGCCGGCGTGTGTGTACCAGCCTTCAGCATCAAGGCATTTACCGCTGAACTTGGATGTGATGTACACGTATCCGTTTCCTGCATCGTTGATATACCATTTTTGGTTGTCTGTTGATGCATTATCCCAGATCTGGATATTTCCGCCATTTTCATTTGACCACTCTGCCACATCGAAACTCTTTCCGTGCATTATGCTGAGGATGGAATAGGTGCCGTCCGAATTGGCTGTAAGTTCAAAGCCCTGTGCCACGGTTCCGTTAATGGTCCACTGCTGTACATTTGCGCCGTTTGCGGTGCTTGCACCATCAATATCAAGGGCAAGTCCGCTGTTTCTGTTTACGAATCTGTATTGAGCCTTTATTACTTTTATGGATGAAACTTTGTCATTAAAATCCGATCCGATCCATGAAGTGTCTCCGGTGACAACCTTTGTGGCTCCGGAGAAATTGTCATCGGCGTAGAGTATAACCTTATATCCGAGAGGAACCTTTATGGAGGAGAGGTCGTCGTTTTTAAATCCCTTTGCCACAAGAGATGAGAGATTGTAATCTCCAAGGCCAAGAGAAGCACTTCTGCCGCCATAATTTATATCCTGATAGATGTAAATCTCACCGGAAGAAGTATTGTTTCCACCACCATTGTTTCCGCCGCCGTTATTAAGTCCTGCGGACATGGTGTTTTTGATGATGGAGAGGAGTGAGTATTGACCAAAGGAATCCTGCGCAAGCTCCCACATCATGATGCCACCGTAATTTTTGGCATATTCTGCCTTGGCCTGAATTGTGGATGCACCGTTATAGGCAATTCCGTTGTAATAGTCTGAGTTTGCGGCACCGGGGTTCATGGAAATGATCTGTGAATAAGTGTAGGCTGTTCCGGTGGAGTCGTATCCGTAAAAAGGAACACCGATGACAAGCCTGTCATTACTTACACCCCTCTGGGAATAGTAATTGATATTGTCATAAACCTGACTCCAGGGTGCTACATCGCCGCCGTTTTGGCTGTAATCGTAGGTCATCAGGTTAAGGAAATCAAAATAGTTGTAGGTACTGTTTGCGATAGAACCTGTAAACCATGGTGAAACTGCCATTGTGAGAAGCTTTCCGTTTGCTTTAAGTCTTCCGGAAAGTTCTGAAATAAAGGCATCGTAGTTTGCCCATATGTCTGCATCACCAAGCTCAATGTCTATGTCAACACCGTCCAGATTGTAGGTGTTTACATAATTCATGATCTGGTTTACGATGGAGCTTCTCTTTGCGGAAGTAGTGAAGGCTCCGTCGTTTGTAAAGCCGCCCCATCCACCGAGAGCGATGATGGCTTTTACATTGTTTGCATGACATTTGTTTACAATGTTTGTAACATCTGAAGAACTGAAACCTAGAGACACGTATCCGTTTGCATAAGTCATAAATGACAGATTGCAATGGGTCAGTGCCGAGAAATCGATGGAGTCAATCGCATAAGTTCTGTAGGAGGGTAAGTAGCCTACAACACGCCTGCCTGCTGTCTCCGGTGAGTAAGAAGCTGCCCGGGCAGAAGTGCCTGCAAAAGAGCATACTCCACCCAGTACAAGGCTCAGTGCCAACGCCCCCGAAAGCACGGCCTTTTTGATTTTTTTGAAATTCAGTTGGTAACCCCTTTCTGCACATTATGTGCTATCATATATTCTATACCCAAGGTTTATTATAAAATAAAAAATGAAAAAGCATATTGTAAAATTTTGTCCTCTTTTTGTTACGGCAACGAGCCAAGCGGGAAAAATGCCGTGGAAAAGTCTAAAAAATATGGCGAAAAAAGTGAGGATGAAATTTACACATTTACGAACAAAAACGACAGGAGATATTTATGGATATAAATGTTGGTGACAGAGTGAGAATGAAAAAACAGCACCCCTGCGGAAGCAAAGAATGGGAGGTCCTGAGGATCGGTGCGGATTTCAGATTAAAGTGTGAAGGATGCGGACATCAGATAATGATACCCAGGCCTCAGCTTGAAAAGAATGTAAAAGAGGTTATAAAGCCGGACGAGATGTGAGCTGTGCCATAGGACATCTTTCCCAACCGGTATGCAAAAAATTACAAAAAAAGGGCAAACTCTTCTATTAACATATTTGAAAACTGAAATTTATAATGTACAAAGACGGATTTTTTTAAGGCGGAAAACAAATATGTTTTATGGAGGAAGTTATGAAAAGGAAAGTGCTAAGTTTTGTAATGGCTTTTTTGCTGGCGTTTGGGGCAATGCCTGCAATGGAGTCTAAGGCGGCAACTACAGGGCAGTACACCAATCCCCTTATGAACGGTGCTGACCCCACCATTGTAAGAGGGGATGACGGATATTTTTATTCCGGATTCGGAACGGATAATGATATCTATATTAAAAGAAGCGAATCTTTGCTGGGATTATCCACTGCAGAGAGCCATCTGGTGTGGGATAATCCAAACACGGGAAATCCCGACAACAATAAAAACTATTATATCTGGGGCCCTTATATCTACAGGATCGACGGCGCCTGGTATATCTATTACACATCAAGCACGGAGAATGACTTCGGTTACGGACATCCATCCTGCTACGTACTTGAAAACACATCTGAGGATCCTTTTAAAGGCGAATGGCATTTGAAGGGATCAAATTCCAACATTGACGATTTTGAAGGAAATGCAACCGAGAAGGCGGGCCTTATGAACACTGAAAGCTATGGCCTTGCCTGTGGTGTCATATCCATCGGTGGAGAGATTTATTTTACATATACTAAATATGACTATTATGCAAACGAGCCGGGACATACTAAGTTTAACGAGTGTCCTACAATCGTAAAGATGGAAAATCCATGGACACTGACCGGTCCGGAATGTACGGTAGCCCGTCCCACATATGACTGGGAGAAACACGGCGACAATATCGACGAGGGTTGTGCGGTTGTGGAGCATGGCGGAAAAGTATACTTTGCATATTCCGTAAGTTCATTTACAAATGACAACTACGGTGTAGGCTTGTCGGTATGCGATCTGTCAACTGACGTCATGGATGAGAACAACTGGAAAAAGAGCACCACACCCATTGTTTCAAGATCCGATGAAAATGCTTCCTTCGGACCGGGATCACCTCTTTTTGTAAAGAGTCCCGACGGAACAGAGGACTGGCTGATCTACCACGGAGGTCCCATCGGCGGACAGACCAGCACGGACAGACGAGTTCGCGCTCAGATCATAAACTGGACAGATGACGGACAGATAAGTCTGGGGTCTTTGGATAAAACATATGGTTTACAGGTCCATCCGAACGGATATACCTATTTTACCAATCCTAATAGCACAGCTTCTATAGTGACTATGACACGCGTCAATATAATAACAAAAAGCTGGGTTGTACAGAGGCTTGGTTCAATACCCACCACTTTATTTTATGTTAATGGTTGGGGAGGTGTATAT
>JAGDCK010000022.1 GCA_017958585.1 Lachnospiraceae bacterium | reverse complement strand
TCCCCTATGTCCGTCTGCACCGGGCTCTCACCATCTCCGGCTCGCTTTGGCACTTGACATACGGTACTGTCTTCGTCACCGCATTTCAAATATATTCTCGATTATAGTACCTTTCCATGCCCCATGTCAAGGGCATTCATTGCGTCTGTGCCGCAGTTTTTAGTGCCCGGCATCGGACGTGTAAAAAACAAAGTGCAGATATCCGAGATTGGTTTTCTCAGACATCTGCACTTTTATGGAGATAAAAATGTCACTGCTACTTTAAATTACAAATTTATTTTAAGCTGTCATTAACGGGAGTCTTTTGGGATGAGACATACTTTCTTATGCCTTCATAGGTGGGTGCGCTTATGTAACATCCTATACTTTCGGCGTCCTCTTTTGCTATCGCTTCATCAACTCCCGCGACTTGCTGCAAAAATGCGCACAGTATGACATCTCTGTCGCAAATTCCTCTGGCTATCTCCTGTCCTTTCTCGGTAAAACTGATTTCTCCCTTGTCGTTCATGACAATAATATTGTCTTTCTTTAAGTTTGACATTGCAAGAGAGACACTTGCTCTGGAATAACCCAGCTTACGGGCCACATCTGCGGAATGTAAACTGTTAATATTCTGTTTGAGGTGATATATGGTCTTGATGTAATCTTCCGCAGATCTGTTCATTTCGCCAGTTCCTTTCTCCAATACGCCGGTGTATTTTTACAATTCTTCCCCGCCCCCTGGCATTCGCACGTTTTTATCGAACCCTTTCTCCAATATGCCGATGTAAATCTTACGTTTGTTCCTCTCCCACGCCCGCATGCTTTTATAGGTTAACCCAGAGCAACGTCAAGTGCCATCATCAAGGTAAAACCCAAAGCGAACATTACAACGCCTATGTTTGAGTGTTCCCCCGATGACATTTCGGGAATCAGTTCCTCCACAACCACATACATCATGGCTCCTGCAGCAAAGCTTAAAAGATAGGGCATCGCAGGGACTATCATGCCCGCAGCAAGGATTGTTATAAATGCTCCCACGGGTTCCACCGCTCCCGACAAAACTCCGTCAAGAAAAGCTCTCTTTTTACTCTTTCCCTCAGCGCACAAGGGCATTGATATAATGGCTCCCTCCGGGAAATTCTGGATTGCTATTCCAAGAGCAAGAGCCAATGCACCTCCGGATGTAATGGCATTGTTTCCGGACATAAAGCCTGCATAAACAACACCAACAGCCATACCCTCAGGGATATTGTGGAGTGTCACGGCAAGAACCATCATGGTGGTCTTTTTAAATCCCGCTCCCGGTCCCTCCGCCTTCTCGGCATTCATATGAAGATGAGGGATTACCGAATCAAGGAACAGCAAAAACAATATCCCCAGCCAGAATCCTGCAAAAGCAGGGATAAAGCTTAATCTTCCATAATCTTTTGTCTGTTCCATGGCGGGAATTATAAGACTCCATATGGATGCTGCCACCATAACTCCGCTGGCAAATCCGGTAAGAGCTCTTTGAACTTTATCCCCCAATCCTTTTTTCATAAAAAGTACGCAGGCGGACCCTAATGCAGTTCCGGCAAAGGGTATCATAATACCTGTCAAAACTTCACTGTTCATATTTTGTCCTCTGACCGATCACATTGCCTTTTATATTTCGTTGTGTTCTTTTTTCGAGGCGCAGGCTGCGCATGCTCCGCAATGTGCACAGCTTCCGCCACAGGTGGATTTCCCCTGCTTCTTATCCTTTACCATGGAAAAGATTATTCCTGTTACAATTGCGAGCAATACAAGTGATATTAGTATCGTACCTGCATTTTCCGTTAACCATGAGATCATTTTTTCACCTCCGGATTATCCGATTGCGACATCTTTTATCTCAAGCTTATCTGCCTCTTTATATTTTTTAACAAACAGCATGTAGACCATTACGCCCAGGCATGCAACAGCCAATATCAAACCGAGAATATTTAAATTTCCGGTAAACGCCCATCCGAACTGGGTGATCATAAACGCAATCACATACGCAAAACCACACTGATATCCGATTGCAAACCATGTCCACTTGGCATTGTTCTTTTCTCTTTTTATTGCACCTATTGCCGCGAAGCAGGGAGCACAGAGAAGATTGAATACTAGGAACGAGAACCCGGTAACCCCGGTAAATTTCACCGCAAGCATCTGCCAAACACTCATATCTCCTCCACCGTAGAGAATGCCCATGGTTCCCACGATATTTTCCTTGGCCACAAGTCCCGTAACGGATGCAACCGCAGCCTGCCAGTTGCCCCAGCCCAAAGGTGTAAATATCCATGCGACACATTTTCCGAATCTGGCGAGAATGGATAATTCCAGTTCATCCTCCGACAACATGGTAAAGCCCTCATCTGTAAATCCGAAGTAAGTCATAAACCATATAACAATAGTTGAAAGAAGAATTATGGTTCCTGCTTTCTTTATAAATGACCAACCTCTCTCCCACATTGATCTCAACACATTTCCGATAGTGGGCATGTGATAAGGAGGGAGCTCCATTACAAAAGGTGCGGGATCTCCGGCAAACATCTTTGTTTTCTTAAGCATGATACCGGACACCACAATGGCGGTCATTCCGATGAAATATGCGGAAGTGGACACCCATGCGGATCCGCCGAAAAGTGCTCCCGCTATCATGGCAATAAAAGGAATCTTGGCACTGCAAGGTATAAAGGTGGTGGTCATTATGGTCATACGTCTGTCACGTTCGTTTTCAATTGTTCTTGAAGCCATTATTCCGGGAACACCGCATCCCACGCCAATAAGCATAGGGATAAAGGATTTGCCGGAAAGGCCGAACTTCCTGAATATCCTGTCCAGCACGAAGGCTATACGTGCCATATCACCGCAGGATTCAAGGAATTCTAGCATCACAAACAGAACCAGCATCTGGGGAACAAATCCCAACACAGCTCCCACACCGGCTACTATTCCTTTAAGAATAAGACCTTTAAGCCAGTCTGCGGCACCCACCGCATCAAGTCCCGCCTCACAAAGTGCAGGGATTCCGGGAATCCAGATCCCGTATTCTGCAGGATCCGGTTCTTCTTTGATCTCCTCAAGAGTTTTTAATGCTTCCTCGTAATCTTCCAAAGTCGCAGTTTCTTCAACCATCTCAAGGGTTTCTTCATCCTCTGTGGTA
>JAGDCK010000184.1 GCA_017958585.1 Lachnospiraceae bacterium | reverse complement strand
CGGATACAAACTTAGACAATACCCTCTCCTTCTGAAACCATCCCCTGACCATTTTTGAGAACATCTGCCTCACTTCAAAGTTAGTGAGCTTCAATCTGTAGACCGGGACATCATCCGTATGCTCCCTTATAATTCCCTCCACCTTCAGATAGCCGGATGCCAAAAGCAGGCTCCAGATGGCATTTTCGTCTCCGTCCAGTTGGTTATAGATGATCTGTTCATCAATCTCAGCCTCGATGATTCCATCCTTTAGCAGTTCCTCAAAATCGGACTTGATTTCCTTGTCGCCCTCCCGAATGAGCTTCCCCACCAATCCGTTTCCGCTGGTGTTCGCCCAGTGGGTGTCATATTTTCCTTCGTCCAGATACATGGTGACAGACCACGGATTATAAATATCCGTCACCTTTCCAAAAGTAAAGCCATCATACCAGCGCTTCACATTTTCTTTCTCTTCTGCTGGGATTCCCTGCTCATCCATGGCGGCAAATACTTCTTCCTCCGTAAATCCAAACGCCGTCGCATACTTGTCTGAAGTGGTGGTAATCACGGTCAGATTGTTTAAATCGGAGAAAATGGACTCCTTACTGACTCTGGTGATGCCCGTCATGATACCTCTCTCCAAGGATGGGTTCGTCTTAAATGTACTGTTAAATAATGCTCTGAAATAAGCAGTCAAATCATCCCAAAATCCGTTTACATAGGCTTCCTGCATGGGTGTATCATATTCATCCAACAATACAATACATTTTTTACCATAATAACGATACATCCACTCGCAAAGTCTCCTGATCGCCTGCGTGGCTGTGGCATTATCCATCGTCTCACTTACCTGCTGAAAGAATGCTCTGTCTTCATCCGTAAACCTGTCGTCCTCCAACATCCATTTATTCTGGATATACAACTCGGTAACCAGTCCGTTTATGATTTTTTTAGATGTCTCAAAGTCATTATACTTCACAAGGGCAAAGGACAGAAAAATCACCGGATATGTCCCTTGGATCTTGCGGTATTCCTTCTCTTTCCAGATATCGAGGCTCTCAAATAAGTCTCCCCTGTCTGCATATTTGTTGGAGAAAAAGTAGTTCAGCATACTCATGTTTAAGGTCTTGCCGAAACGTCTGGGACGGGTAATTAATGTCACCGCATCCTCACTCTCCCACCACTCTCTTATAAATGACGTCTTATCCACATAAAAGCAATTCTTTTCTATTATGCTTGCATAATCCTGTGCACCAATCGAAATCGTTCTTGCCAAAGCATTGCACCTCCCTGCTTCGCAACCGCTTTTTTTGTTTGCTTCATTGTATCATAGTGCCCGAAAATCCGCAATAAATCCATGGAAATTAGGTATCAGAATACTTTTTATCTGTTTCATGACATTTATCCCGAAAAATCTCCGGCATCTGTCAATTGTCGGACAGACGCCGGAGATAAAAGGAATTTTTTTTACTGAATGATCACTTTACGGTAACCTTGATCTTCTTGGTTGCTCCGTTCACTGCATATACATAGACATCGCAGGTTCCGCTGCCGACAGCCGTGATCTTGCCATCAACGCTTACCGTTGCAACACGCTTGTTGCTGGTGGAATACCGGAGAGGTCTCGCATGCCCGTCGGAAAGCTGCGTCTTTTTCTTGTCTGCAAGCTTTACTTTCGCACTGATCGTTGCGGTCTTGCCCTTCTCCAGCGTATAGGCGTTCTTTTTCAGCGTAAGGCCGGTAGCATTCGCTCTCTTTTTATCTTTCGAGCCGGCTACATGCGCCGTAATACTTGATTTGATGATCACTTTCTTACCGTCCACCACGTGATATGCCTGCACCCGG
>JAGDCK010000021.1 GCA_017958585.1 Lachnospiraceae bacterium | reverse complement strand
GGACAAGCTGGAAAAAGCCAAAGAGCACAAACACATGACCATGTACGAAGCCGCAAAGATCGCAAAGGCTTCCGACGTGCCGGAACTGTGGCTTACCCATTACAGTCCTTCCCTTGCTCATCCCGAGGAGTATATCAGGGATGTGAGAAAGATATTCCCCAGAGCCATAGCGGCAAAAGACGGCAGAACCGTTGAACTTAATTTTTCCGAAGAATAAAAACAGGAGACGCCATGAAGAGAAATACGGTCATCGTTACAATCATATGTGCTTTAGTGATCGCAATCTTAGTGGGCGTTTATGCCTTTTTGGCAGGAAGACAGCGTGATATTCAGGAAGAGGCTATGTTGACTGTCGTGGAGCAGACCCTGGCAAGGGATCTTTCAAATGACTATCCCGCTTCTCCCAAGGAAGTGGTAAAATACTACAATGAAATATTGAAATGCTATTACAATGAAGAATGTACCAACGAGGATATAGATGCTTTGGGAGTCCAGGCAAGGGGCGTGTTTGATGAAGAATTAAATTCCGCAAATGAGCTTGGCACCTATCTTGTAAAGATCAGAAACGAAGTTGAGAGTTTCAAGGAAAACGGAAACAGATTAAGCTACACAAACCTCCCGCCCAGTACCGATGTGGATTATTTTGAGGCGGACGGTTTTTCCTTTGCAAAGCTCATAGCTTCCTATACCATCAAAGAGGGAAACGGATACGTTTCCATGAGGTTGACCTATCTCCTCAGACGTGACGAGGAAAAACATTGGAAGATTTACGGCTGGCAGCCTTTTTACGATCCTGAGGAGGCAGTGGCCGCAAAATAATAAATCCCGCACCGAGAGTCACTTTGTGGCTCTTTATTGCTTATTACGAGACAAATTTGTCAGGGTCGGATATATTTTTAATATTGTTTATCAGGTTTTGAAAGGACGTATATAAAAGTGAGTGACGTACTTATTTTGGCAATTGAAAGTTCATGTGATGAGACAGCGGCGGCAGTTGTAAAAAACGGCCGTGAAGTTCTCTCAAATGTGATCTATACACAGATAGCTCTCCACACCCAGTTTGGTGGAGTGGTACCTGAGATCGCATCCAGAAAACACATTGAAAAGATAAATCAGGTTATCGAGAAGGCTTTGGAGGAAGCAAATGTCACATTAAAGGACATAACCGCCATTGCTGTGACCTACGGTCCGGGGCTTGTGGGAGCTCTCCTTGTGGGAGTTTCTGAAGCAAAAGCCATAAGCTTTGCAACAGGTTTACCTCTGGTTGGAGTTCATCACATTGAGGGACATATCAGCGCAAACTATATTGAAAATAAGGACCTTGAGCCTCCTTTTGTCTGCCTCGTGGCTTCAGGCGGTCATTCCCATCTGGTGGTCGTAAAGGATTACGGAAAATATGAGATCATAGGACGAACCCGAGATGATGCTGCAGGCGAAGCATTTGACAAGGTGGCAAGAGCCATAGGTCTTGGATATCCCGGAGGACCAAAGATAGACAAGATCTCAAAGGAGGGAAATCCGGACGCCATTGCATTCCCCAGAGCAAAGATGGCAGACAACGAATATGATTTCAGCTTCAGCGGCGTTAAATCCGCAGTTTTAAACTACTTAAATTCCTGCCAGATGAAGGGTGAGGAAGTAAACAGAGCGGATGTGGCTGCTTCTTTTCAAAAGGCAGTCATAGATGTGCTGGTGGATCACTCCATTCATGCCGTAAAGAGTTTCGGGTATGACAAATTTGCGATCGCAGGCGGAGTTGCATCCAACTCAAGCCTAAGGGAAGCCTTTGAAAAGAGATGCGAAAAGGAAGGCATAAAATTTTACCATCCTTCTCCCATATATTGCACGGATAATGCGGCCATGATCGGCGCTGCGGGTTACTATGATTATGTAAACGGCATCAGGAGCGGAATGGATTTAAATGCAGTTCCCAATCTGAGATTGGGAGAGAGATAGAGGATCGTTTATGAACAAAGCATTGATCGCCATGAGCGGTGGAGTGGACTCCTCCGTGGCGGCATATCTTATGAAAAAAGAAGGCTACGAATGCATCGGTGTCACCATGAAGCTCTATGACAATGATGATATAGGAATGGAGCGTGAAAAGACCTGCTGTTCCCTCAGCGATGTGGAGGATGCAAGAGGCGTGGCCATAAAGGTAGGAATCCCCTATTATGTTTTCAATTTTAAGGGGGATTTCGAAAAAAAAGTTATCGACAGATTTATAAAGATATACAGGGAGGGCGGAACACCAAATCCCTGTGTGGACTGCAACAAATATATGAAGTTTGACGCCCTGATGAATCGCATGGAGGAGCTTGACTATGACTATGTGGTGACTGGGCACTATGCGAGAGTTGGATTCGATGAGGCTTCAGGGAGGTACCTTTTAAAGAAAGGCCTGGATGTTAGCAAGGATCAGAGCTACGTTTTGTATAATCTTGATCAAAACCAGCTTTCCCACGTGAAATTCCCTCTCGGAGATTACAAAAAGAGTGAGATCAGAGAGATCGCGGAGGAACAGGGCTTTTTAAATGCCGAAAAAAAGGACAGTCAGGACATCTGCTTTGTCCCTGACGGCGACTACGCAGGCTTTATTGAGAGTCATACCGGCATAAAAGATCCGGAGGGAGACTTTGTATTAAAGGACGGAACCGTGGTGGGCAGGCACAAAGGCCAGATCCGCTATACCATCGGCCAGAGACGAGGACTTGGGATCGCATGGACGGAGTCTTTGTATGTGACAGAAAAAGACATAAAGAACAACAGAGTAATACTTGGCTACAATGATGATCTTTTCTCCGACACACTTTTTGCGGAGGACATCAACTTAATCTCTGTTGAAAAGATCACGGAACCCATCAGATGCACCGCAAAAATCCGCTACAAGGCAAAGGAAGCGCCCTGCACCGTGACACAGACTTTAGACGATGAGATAAAAGTGGTTTTCGATGAGCCTCAAAGAGGTATCACCACCGGCCAGTCAGTTGTGCTTTACGATGGGGATATTGTGATCGGCGGAGGCATCATCAAATAGTTTTAATACGAAAATTGAGAGGAATGGTATGGAAAATACCTGCAAAGATATTAAAAAGATCGCCATCGTTCTCTGCGCCGGCCGCGGAAACAGAATGAAGAGCGATGTCCCAAAGCAGTTTATGCTCCTTGGGACAAAGCCCGTTATATGCTATTGCCTTGAAGTGTTTGAAAAGAGCAAAGACATAGACGAAGTGATCGTGGTAACAGGCAACGACGCTATAAAGTTTGTGGAGGATGATATTGTAGGCAGATACGGTTTTAAAAAGGTTAAAGCCGTAGTGGAGGGCGGAAGCGAGAGGACTTTTTCCGTATATAACGGATTAAAAGCCATTGAGAAAAGGAAAACTTTAAATGGAGAAAAGACCATTGTCTTTATTCATGACGGAGCAAGGCCCTTTGTAGATGACAAAATAATTGAAGACACCCTGCAGGACGCATTAAAATACGGAGCAAGCGTATCCGCCGTAAAAACAAAGGACACCATAAAGATATGCGATGAAAACGGATTTGTTATATCCACTCCGAACAGGGATCAGCTTTATAATATCCACACGCCTCAGGTCTTTGACTTTGATTTGATATTTGATGCATACAAAAAACTTATGGAAAACCCAAAGCCTGTGTCCGATGATGCGGGAGTGCTTGAAGAATTTTCAGATGTAAAGGTGAAACTAACGGAAGGATCATATGACAATATAAAGATCACCACTCCGGAAGACTTTTTTGTAGCAAATAATATTTTAAAGAAGTTAAAATAATTTATGGCAAAAATATACCCCTTTCGATGGGATCATCCGTCGAAAGGGGTGTTTTTTTAGAAGTTATTCATTGTGTCATTACTTGCGCCGTCAAATGTATAATTGGTATCCACTGGCTGAGGTGTGGGAATTTCTTTTCCACAAAGCGTGTTGTAAAGAGAACTGTATGTGAGCGCCTTGTAAGGATAAAGGAAGAACAGATTGAGGAGCCCAAATGTGAAAGCAGCCAGAATATCCCAGAGGATAAATGAAAGCTGAAGCACGAAGGTCCTGAATTTGTTTCCTCTCATGGTCTCTTTTGAGAGACGAAGGATCTCTTTTGTAGACATCTCAGGGTTATCTGCCAGAATGTAGGGAACCAGATAATACTGGTATGCCTTGATGATACCGGGAATGATCAATAAAAGAGACCAAAGGAAAATGTAAAGGTTCTTCAAAAACATTGTCTTTACTATATTAAGGTAGTTTGGACCGAATGATGAGAGAACATGATTGATATATGAACCCTCTCTGGCATCAACCGCATAATATTTGAAGCATCCGACTGCAAGAGGTGCAAGAAGGAATGTTGCGACAACGAAAGCGATGACAGTAATGATACCCGCAAATGTCAATATGAAAGTTATCAGCGGAACAGATATATCTGCGGGAACTGCTGCGCTTGATGTGACAGTTCCGGTCTCGATCTGGGTCTGAAATTCCTCGATCTGAGTTTTGAGATCACTGTTTCCACGATAAGTAACATTAACACCGCCTACGCCGGCTCCGACGAGCATTGAGATGAGTGCCACCAGAACTGCGGGCCAGTAAGCTTTTTTCAAGGCTGCTTTTGCCTTCTTTTTTAATTCGGAACGAATCCACATGATTAAATCCTCCTCCTAATTTATATGGATATTAATTGTTTTGAAAAAATCACTTGATTTATTTTTTTCAACGATTACATAAT
>JAGDCK010000183.1 GCA_017958585.1 Lachnospiraceae bacterium | reverse complement strand
GAAATCAGTATGTAGACTTAAGGGAGGGAAAATGCACTTTCGGAGACGGAGATTTCAAGGAGTTACTTGAGTTTGCAAACGCAAACTTCCCTGAATCCTTGTCGGATGATTATTATAATGATGATTATTTCAACAATTACGAGACCAGATTTATGAACGACAACGCACTTTTGTATCAGACAAATATGTACAGTGCGCAGGATATGGTTTCTACGTTGAACGGTACCTTCGGTGGCGAGGGAATGTTCGTGGGACTTCCTTCAAGTGATCACAGCAAGGCTGTGGCAGCCGTTTATAACAGAATGGCTATCTCTGCAAAATCTGAGTATGTAAGCGGCGCATGGGCATTCCTGAAATACTATCTCACAGATGAGTATCAGGATTCCATCAAATATGATGTTCCCATCAAGGAGAGCTCATTCAGAAAGTTCCTGGATGCCGGAAAAGAAAAGCCTTACTACATGGATAACGACAGGAAGGTAGAGTATGATTACTCTTTCTGGGCAGGAGATAAGTCAATTACCATCGATCCTCTCTCTGATGAGCAGATTGCAGATATCGAGAATACCATCAGAGGAATCAAGAGACTTAACTGGAGCAATGATAATATCTCAAATATCATCACAGAGGAAGTTCCCGCATATTTCAGCGGACAGAAGAGCGTTGATGATGTGGTAAATATCATCCAGAACAGAGCTCAGATCTATGTGGATGAGAACTACTAAATCTCTCATCGGTTTTAGTCGTAAACCAAATATTTTCAGATAAAAATAAAACCCGGACACAAATTGATGTGTTCGGGTTTTCTACGTTTTGGAATATTGATTATATCTTGAATTGGGCCATGTACAGTTTGTAATATTCACCTTTCTTTGCCATAAGTTCAGCGGCAGTTCCCTGTTCCAGGATTCCCTTGTCATCGATAACAAAGATCCTGTCAGCGTTTTGTATGGTTGAAAGTCTGTGGGCGATTACAAAGCTTGTTCTGCCTGCTAACAGTGACTTGATACCTGCCTGTACCATAAGCTCTGTCTTTGTATCGATGCTTGAAGTAGCTTCATCCAGGATCAGGATTCCCGGCATGGATACAAAGGTTCTTGCAAATGCTAATAGCTGTTTCTGACCAATGGAGAGGCCGCCTCCGCGTTCGTTTAACTCGGTGTCATAACCTTTTTCCATCTTTTCGATAAACTCATGAGCACCCACAGCCTTTGCTGCATTTACGATCTCTTCATCGGTGGCATCAAGCTTGCCGTATCTGATGTTTTCTTTTACTGTTCCCGTAAACAGGAAGTTATCCTGGGTCATGATACCCATCTGACTTCTAAGTGACAGGAGAGTAACGTCCTGTACATCGATGCCGTCGATCTTTACTTTACCTTTTGTGGCATTGTAAAAGCGGCTTATAAGGCTTACGATGGTGGTCTTTCCTGCTCCCGTCGGACCTACAAGAGCGATGGTCTCACCGGGATTAATATGAAAGCTTACGTCTTCAAGTACGTTTACATTAGGTGCATCGGAATAAGCAAAGGATACATTTTCAAATTCCACCTCGCCGCGGATGGGAGGAAGATCGAAAGCATCCTTTTTGTCCGTGATCTCACTGGGAGTATCCAGGACTTCGAACACTCGCTCAGCCGCAGCAATGTTTGTGATCAGCTGATTGTAGAAACTGCTCAGATTGCTGATGGGTCTCCAGAACATATCAATGTAGGTTCCAAAGGCGATGAGTGTACCGATGCTGATTATGTCCGTTCCGATGACCACGATTCCCACATAGAACATTGCGGCGCATCCAAGGCCCCAGCTAAAATCAATGACTGAGTTATATGCATCCGTAACTTTAACAGCGCTTACAAATGCAAGCCTGTGTTCATCCAACAGCTGGAGGAAGGTTTTTCTGGTCTCGTTCTCGGCGGTAAAACTCTGGATGACCTTCATTCCTGCCATGTCCTCGTGGAGGAAAGCATTCAAGTTGGATGATTTCTTCCTGAAAATCCTCCATCTCTTGTGAGCAAATGTTTCTATGAGGAACATTCCGATCATCAAGAGTGGAAGAGAGCTAAGTGAAGCTAATGTCAGCACGGGACTTTTTATCACCATGATCACCACAACCGTAATGATGGTCAGAAAATCCGGGATCAGGGTGGTGACACAGTTTGACAAAACATCCTTAAGTGAATTGATGTCACCGATGATCCTGGAGAGGATCTTTCCGGTGGGCCTTGAATCAAAAAAGTGAAAGTCCAGTGTCTGTATATGAGTATATAAATCTTTTCTGATGGTCAGCAAAATGTTGTTGCAGACCTTTGCCATGATCAGCATTCTCAGTCTGATCAAAAGCACCATTATAATGTTTAGTATGAGAGCAAATATTATCAGTTTTATAAGTCCGGTAAAGTCCCCGGGTTTTATGTAATCATCGATGGCTTTTTCGATAAGGATGGGGTTGTAGAGGGAGATACCAATACAGATTCCCATTATGAAAAGCACGCCGACGATCTCTTTTTTGTAATGAAACAGGTAGGA
Source organism: Lachnospiraceae bacterium (assembly GCA_017958585.1). GTDB lineage: Bacteria > Bacillota > Clostridia > Lachnospirales > Lachnospiraceae > RGIG10340. The sequence goes on along the minus strand of JAGDCK010000183.1, from coordinate 1,843 downwards.
GATAAGCCTTATCAGGGTTTTACCCTTACCTGCGGAAACTGTCTGCTCGTCATCCTTTATGGAATTGACTGCCATTTTTTCCTCCTGTATTTATACAACTTCCGGAGCATATTCTCCGTACTGTGATTTGTAAGTTTCGTAGTAGAGACCTTTCTTTTTGAGGAGCTCATCGTGGGTTCCGCGTTCTGCGATCTCGCCGCCCTTTAAGATGATGATCTCGTCCGCATTTCTGACGGCGCTGATTCTGTGGGCGATGATGATCTTGGTATTGGGCATTTTTATAAGTGATTCCTCGATGAGGGTTTCGGTCTCCATGTCAAGGGCGGATGTGGAATCATCCATAATGAGCACAGGGTTCTTTTTGGAGAGGGCTCTTGCGATGGAGATCCTTTGCTTCTGACCGCCTGATAAGCCCACGCCGCGCTCGCCGATGACTGTATCGTATTTGTCCTCCAGCTTTTCAATAAACTCTGAAGCCTGCGCGGTTTCGGAAGCTTTTTTAACTTCCTCCTCCGTAAGCTCGTCCTCATTTCCAAGCCTTATATTGTTGTCGATGGTATCGGAAAAGAGGAACACATCCTGCATTACGCACTCTATGCTGCCGCGAAGTACCTGGAGCGGGAGTTTTTCTATATTGATGTCGTCAAGCTTTATCTCACCGCTGTCAGGATTGTAAAGTCTCTGGATAAGAGACGCCACGGTGCTTTTTCCGGATCCGGTTTCGCCCATGATGCCAAGGGTTTTTCCGGGACCGACTTCAAATGAAATGTCCTTAAGGATCTGTGTATCCCCCATGCTGAATGTCACGTTTTCAAAGGAGATCTTTCCTTTAACGGTCTCGGGGAAGATCATGTTTTCATCCTCTTTGATCTCAGAGGTTTCAGCATAAATCTTTTTTATCTTTTTGTTGCTGGCGATGGCGCTTGAAAAAGAGTTGGTGAGCCAACCCATCATTTCCATGGGCCATACGATATTGTAAGAGTACTGAATAAATGCGCCGAGAGATCCGAGTGTAAATCCTTCCGGATCGTAAATGTGGATCAGACCTCCAAACAGCACGATCAAGAGGGGAAGGACTCGTGTGACCAGTGTAAAATAGGGATGATATTTTACAAAGACCTTTGTCTGAGTCATGTTCAGGTCGCAGTATTTTTCATTGTGCTTCATGAACTTTTTGATCTCAAAGCTTTCTCTTGCAAAGGCCTTTACGGTTCTGATACCTGTGAGGTTTTCCTCGGCGATGGTATTTAAGGTGGCGTTTTCCTCGCTGATATCGTCGTAAACCTTGTCCAGTTTCTTTTCAAGATATATGGCAAGGACTGCGCATATGATCATCAGGACTGTGGGGATTATGGCCAGTTTCCATGAGAGGGAGATCATGCAGTAGAGCACTAAGACCGTGTGTACCACAACCTCTATCAACAGCATGGATACATAGGTAAGTCCGTCCCAGATCCTGTCTATGTCATCCTTAACTCTTGCCATGAGCTCACCCGTGCTGTTTTTGTCAAAAAATGAAGCTGACAGGCTCTGCAGATGGTCAAACATGTTTTTTCTCATATCGGCGCTTATCTTTGCACCGGTTGTATCGAATAAGTATTCCTTGTAATACATAAAAAAGGCTTTGCCGAAACCGATGATCAGAATTCCGATTAAGATCTTTGGTAACAGCTCAATTTCATTCCCGAGGATACATCTGTCGATGATATTCTTTGTGAGAATGGGAGAGAGCATGTCCAGGGTGACTCCGATGAGAAGACAGATCACAGCGATGGAATAGGCAAATAAATGCTCTTTTATGTAAGATGATATCTTTTTCATTTTTCCTCCTTATATTTTTTCT
>JAGDCK010000182.1 GCA_017958585.1 Lachnospiraceae bacterium | reverse complement strand
GTATCATGTTGACTGTCGTCAACCGCGCTCGGCGCGAGCATGTCGCAAGCGACATGCTTTCTTGTTAATTATATACCTCTTCTATATACAGAACGCCTTCGATCTTTCCAATGTCGTTTATGATCTCTTCGTGGCTCTTACTCTTTTTAAGGTTCAGTGACAGATTGACCACCATATCACAGTCCTTTGTGATCTTCTCTCTCTTTTTCTCCATGCTTAAAATCGAGAAGTCATTACTTCTTGCATAATTTATGATCTTTCCGGCATCACTCTCTTTTGCCATCTCGATATAAATATTGATGACTCTGTTGTGATTGGAAATATAATGGCTCATATTCTGAAGGATGCTGACCGTTATGAGCACCAGGACAAATGCCACAAAGCTTTCCCATATCATGCCGGCTCCAAGGGATATACCAAGTGTTGCTGTAACCCAGAGTCCGGCTGCGGTGGTGAGACCTTTTACGTGATTTCTCTTGGTGATGATGATGGTTCCGACACCCAGGAAACCTATGCCGCTTACAAGGGCAGCAGGGATACGTCCCACATCGGTGTTACCCGTGATATTGAACAGATGTAAGTTAACTATGGTTCCAAGGGCAGATGCCAGGCACACCAAAGTAAATGTCCTGAAGCCCGCGCTCCTTCCCTTGCTCTCTCTCTCGATACCGATGATACCTCCAAAAAATGTTGAAAGTACCAGTCGCAGAATGATCGATGCAGTGTTAAACTCTTCCAAATAATCCAACATTTCAGTGAATCCCATAGGCGCCTCCTTATTCGTAGGTTTGCTCTGCAACTATGATGGAATCAACCTTTTCATCCTCCATCATGATCCGCATATTAAAGTCTCCCTTTTTATGATGAGCGTTAAAGATCTCGTTAAACTCTTCTTCACTCAAAATATCGCCGTATTTTTCATCCCCGTTTATGAGGGTCACGGGGAAATTGTGCTTACCTTCAAACCTGTAATTTTGATACAAACTGTCGGACTGGTCTATCCTGCAGGTCAGTATCAGTTCATCATCCTCTATCCTTGCTATTGCCTTCGTGGACGTATAATATGTTCCGTCCTCCAGGGATACCTTTCTGTCGTCCAGGGCCTTGGAATAAACGGCACTGTATTTAAACTCGCCGCGGTTTTCGTATTTGTTTCCCGTTAAAACCACATTGTAAAACTCGATATCTTCAGGATTTTCCCTGTCCACATAGGCAAGAATATAGGTGTATCCGTTTCCCGGAGCATACATGTCAAATATCACCACTTCGCCCGCATCAAAATTTGAAGGTTCCTTGATATAAACATGCTTGTTTTCATCATATACCCAGACAGGATCATCGGGGCTTATCTCAGGAAGATTTCCACCCTTTCCAAAGAGCACCGATGCATATTGCTTGATGGTAAACTCCTCGTAGATCTCCCTGCCGCTGTCATCTCCACCCATGGGTTCGCCGTAGAGCATGGTAAAATAATCCATGGTCTTCCAAAATGATGCAGGATCAGTCACATCGTACTTATAATCATCCTCAAAATAAAACGCAGAAAGAATGGCCTTTACAGGCATCATCATATAGTCGCTTTTTTTAAGCGAAGGACTTTTCTCACTTTCCTCGCTGACTATTTCCTCATCATTTGATATAACATAATCATTTTCATTTACTTCACTGTCTATATTCTCTCCGACACCGTTACACGAAGTAAAAGAGACGGAGCTTATGATCAAACTTAAGCCTAATATACTAAGCCTTCTAAGCATAAAAATAACCTTCCCAAATAAATAGTAAGTAAGGTGGCTGCCGGGAAAACTCCTGACAGTCACCCTTAATACTAATTACAAAGTTTTGAAACAACGGCATTAATTACCTTGCCGTCTGCTTTGCCCTTTAATTCACCCATTACGGCTTTCATGATTGCGCCCTTATTGCCGGAAGCGATAACATCGGCAAACTTCTCTTTGATCACTGCCTCAACTTCCTCGGCTGAGAGCATCTTTGGAGCATATTCCTCAAATACGGAGAGTCTTGCCTTGTATTCTTCAAGAAGATCCGTTCTGTCTGCAGGACAGGTATCGATCTGCTCTTTTACACTCTTTAATTCCTTAAGGATCGCCTGATCCACCAGAGTATCGGGGACATCATCTCTGCAGCTCTCATCTATAGCAAGTTTTTTTGCTGCGGAATAGAGAACGGAAATGGACTCCTTTCTTGCTTTGTCATGAGCCTTCATGGCTTCCATCATATCTTTTTGTAATTTTGCCAACTGCATAAAATCAAACCTCCTGTAAAAATATCACATCGTTTTTAATATAACCCTTATGAGGTTTGCAGCGCAATACTGTAAATCAGCTTTTGTAACTCTGAATCCGTCAATTTTCTGTCCGTATGTCACACTCTCAACCAGGTCTGTCACATTCTTTTCGCATCCCGGCATCTGAACATCATTTCCGGCATATACACAGCCCGTGGATGCTGAGATGGGATACTTATGTTCAAACTTGCCCATAAGAGATCCGAAGTCCTGGGATGTAAACCAGTCGGTCATTACAAATCCTTTAAATCCCCACTCGTCTCTTAAGAGTTTCTGTATCAGATCGTGATTACATGCGGTATGAATGCCATTTAACAGATTGTATGAAGTCATAACCGACATGGGATCCGACTCCTTTACGGCAATCTCAAATCCCTTAAGATATATCTCCCTCAATGTCCTCTCGGATACATGTGCATTTACAAAGTATCTGTTATCCTCCTGGTTATTTACCGCAAAATGCTTAATGGTAACGCCTTTACCCTTGTGCTTCTGTACACCCCTTGTCATGGCAGCAGCGATCTTACCAGATACAAAAGGATCCTCAGAATAATATTCAAAATTTCTGCCGCAGAGAGGGTTTCTGTGAATGTTCATGGCAGGTGCAAGCCAGAGGTCTATGCCAAATTGCTCCATCTCACTTCCCACCATATTTCCTGCCTTTTCAACAGCCTTTATATTCCATGACTGTGCAAGGGCCCATCCGATGGGAATTGCGGTACAGAATTGATAATAGGTATCAACCTCATCCTCATTAAGGCCCTGAGGGAAAGGATTCCTGCTCTCTCCCAATATCTCTCCTCCGGGGATGAGATTTCCCGTCTTCTTATCAACCTTAAATACGGGCTGTAGTCTGAGTCCCGCAGGTCCATCCGCCATTATGAGGTTCTTTACACCCCTGTTCTTTTTTATAATGGGTGAAGTATCTCCTGCAGCACCCGGAACCGTCTCCGATGCATTTCCAACTATCTGGCCTGACCCCATTCGAAGCGTTCCGACGCAAAGATTAGCCATCTCTTCAACGGAAAGCTGTGCCACCATATCCTCCACAGTGGCTCTGCCGTTTTTGATATCATCAATCGTTACCGTAAAGTCCTTACCGTCAAACAGTTCAGGCCGTTTATCCGTATAGCTGCAGGTTACTTCTTTTACAACTGAGAAATCCACGTTTATCTTCCTGATATCTGCCGGCACATCCTCATAAAGCTTGTTTTCCAAAAACTCCTTGTCCGGCTTAATCTCCATCATATCCGTGTCGATCTTAAATG
>JAGDCK010000181.1 GCA_017958585.1 Lachnospiraceae bacterium | reverse complement strand
TGATAAGTGATGGCATTTAATATATCCTCATCCTCCACACCGTATTTGGTCTTTGCAATATATGCGCCAACCTTTCCGTGCAAAAGATCGGGATTATCATTTTCAATATCAGATATTGGAATGTTGTTCTTTTTACAAATGGAAAGCTTTTGCTTACTTGAAATACACTTTGCGCAGTCATGAAGCAGTCCTGCAAGCTGTGCGCTCTTTATATCAACACCGTATCTCATGGCCATAGAAGCTGCCGTAAAGGAAACACCAAGGGTGTGCTCATATCGCTTAACATCAAGTTCCTTTTCAAGGCTTTCTCTGATCTTTATAAATTCTGCGGTCTTCATCTTTTTCTCCTTAAATGCCTTAGAATCTAACTCTCATAAAGATGATTATCCTTTATATATTCAAACACTTTTTCATCCAGAAAATCAGGCTTTGTGCTTCCTATAGTTAAAGCCTCCCTTATCATGGTGGAGGACACATTTACCATCTCAAAATCAATGGTGATGATCTTTGCGCCAAACCTCTTTCTTAAGTCATCAGATTTAACTTTAACATCCTCATTGTCAAGGTCGTCTCGTCCCACTGCAATCAATGTGGAAAGTTCGAAAATTATCTCAGGCTTATACCAGTTCTCGATTGTAAAAAGACAGTCTGCACCCATTATAAAAAAGAATTCATCCTCAGGGTACAGCTTATTAAACTCCTGCAAAGTCTCAAAAGTATAGGTGTCTCCCTCTCTTTTTATCTCAATATCTGAGGCTTCAAAATTTGGATTACCCTCAATTGCAAGCTCCACCATTTTAAGTCTGTGAGAGGAATCAAGAACTTTATTCTGTTTTTTCAAATAAGGAACACCTGTGGGCACAAAGAATACTTTGTCTAAGGATGCTTTTTTTAACGCTTCCTCAGCCAAATGCACATGTCCTTTGTGTATAGGATTAAATGTTCCGCCCAAAATGCCATATCTCATATTGATACCTTAACCATCCTGACTGGATTTTTGATCACTTATTTGGGAAGTTCAATCTTTGGCTTATCCTTGTCAGGCTTATAAAGAACGATCTTTTTGCCGATCACATGCACAACTGTGGAATGTGTTCTGTCAGCAATGACCTCAGCGATCTCTCTGGGATCGTCGGCGCAGTTTTTCAAAACAGCAAGTTTTATAAGTTCATTATTGTTAAAGCATTCTCCGATAGCCTCAGTTATCTGAGGTGTCACGCTGGATTTTCCGATCTGGAAAACAGGGTCGAGAGTGCTTGCAAGTCCCTTTAAATAGGAACGCTGTTTACTTGTTAATGTCATTGTTATCCCTCTTTCATCAAAAACAATTATTTGTAATAATCAAATTTATGTCCATACATTCTGACTGTGTCACCGTCAGTAATTCCAAGCTCTGTAAGCTCGTCCAGAATACCTGAATCCTTTAAAAAGTCCTGGAAGAACTTAAATCCCTTTTCGGACTCGAGATTGGTATATCCAAGCATCTTCTCGATCTTTGGTCCTTCGATCACATATTCATCCTCATCCTCATCATAGAATACTTCATAAGGAAGGTCATTGAGAGAGATCTCCTGCTCGGGATCATACTCAGTCTCAAATACAGTGGTCTCTTTTCCAATGGATTGAACCAGCTCATAAACATAGTATAAAAGCTCTTTTACACCGCTTCCGCTTACTGCCGAAATAGGAAATACCTTGATCCCCTTGGGTTCAAACTCAGCCTTTATCTTTTCGATGGTCTCCTCGGCATTATCCATAAATGCATCGATCTTGTTTGCTGCAATCACCTGAGGTCTGGCAGCAATATCCGCATTGTAATTTTCAAGCTCTTTGTTGATGGTATAGATATCCTCGATGGGGTCTCTTCCTTCGGTACCTGCCGCATCCACAATATGGATTATTACCTTTGTTCTCTCGATATGTCTAAGGAACTCAAAACCGAGTCCGACGCCTTCTGAAGCACCCTCGATCAGACCGGGGATATCGGCAATCACAAAGCCTCCCGTTCCCTCAAGGTCCACCACACCAAGATTGGGATTTAAGGTGGTGAAATGGTAATTTGCGATCTTTGGACGGGCATTTGAGACCCTGGATAAAAATGTGGATTTACCTACATTGGGGAATCCCACAAGACCCACGTCCGCAATAACCTTAAGTTCCAAAAACAGTTCCAGTTCCCTTGCGGGCTGACCGGGCTGAGCATATTTGGGTGCCTGCATGGTACTTGTGGCATAGTGCTGGTTACCGTTTCCGCCTTTCCCACCCTTTAACAGGACAAAGCGCTTATTGTCTCCGGACATATCGGTGATGACCTTTCCGGACTCGGCTTCCTTTACAACAGTGCCTTCGGGAACCTTGATGATTATATCTTCACCGTCTTTTCCGCGGCAGTTCTTCTTTCCGCCTTCCTCACCGTCCTGGGCTTTGTATTTTCTCACATGGCGGAAATCAATAAGAGTGTTTAATCCCTCATCAACCTGAAGGATCACATCTCCGCCGTGACCGCCGTCGCCGCCGTCAGGGCCGCCTGCGGGTACATACTTTTCACGTCTGAAAGATACGTGACCGTCTCCGCCTTTTCCGCTCCTTACATAAATTCTCGCTCTATCTGCAAACATGTTTTTACCTCACTGAAAAATGGTTATTAAAATCCTTAT
>JAGDCK010000180.1 GCA_017958585.1 Lachnospiraceae bacterium | reverse complement strand
GGGATATCTATGGAATCGTTAAATGTCACATAATATCCTCCGCACCCCACCTTTCCGGACTCCAGCAGCTTGGGATTATTCCTGACCTCTTTAAACACCTCCGATTTGTCGATCGGAATCTTCCTTATAGTTTCATCCGCAAAAATACACAGCGCCGAGGCTTTATTTAAAATAACAAATTCAGAAATATTTGTCCGCATTCTGTTTAAGACAAAATCAGGCAGTTCCTCTATCTTTCTGATATAAAGCGTATCCTGAGAACATCTTCCCTCCGAAAGCTCCAGAAGCTTCATTTCATCATATTCCTTAAGATGATGATGTGTCAGGATATCATTAATATTTTGCCGAGCACTGGGGATGACCCGCTCTTCTACCCAGGCTCTGCTTAAATCCCTTGAAACCGTAAATATCCCCTTTTTAACCAGACCGGAGAATAAGAGCGGTGCCGTCCACTCATCCATATCCTCCACCAGTTCGATCAGAAATTCCTTTGCCTTTTCAAAATACAAAAGAATACCTTTCCCTGTCCCATCTTCATAATCTTTTATCTCATAAATTTTCATACGTCTTATACCTTTTGTAGATCATATTCCAGATACGCTCATAATATATCTCAGGCAAGATACCATCTATGCCGTCAAACAGTTTTTTTCTGTCTGAGGGCTTAAGTTTTCCGGAAAATATTTTCTTTTTTTCACTTATCAGATCCAGATTTTCGTAACAGGAAAAACTGCCTATAAAATTCTGACACCGCTTATCCTCCATGATATCAAAAGCCTCCGCCTCCCTCTTTGTCAGACAAGAATATAACAATGACAGTCCGTGATCAAAAAGAGGCGCCGGTCTCAAGATCTTTTTCCTCGCATTTCTCAAGATCTCGATGTTTGCTCCATGCCTGTCCCTGTTTAGGATCAGATAATCAACAGCCAGCATGGTATCGATATATGACTGCCAGCCATAACGTACGCAGAAATCATAATGACTCTCTCCCGGCAGGGCATTCACCCTGTAAAAATTATCCAAAGCCGTCTTACTCTCGCCGGCAGTTTTAAAATCCTCGGAAGCACATAAATATGTATTATGAACCCGTCCCTCAATCATGATATCCGCATGGATCAGTTCATAATGCAAATGCTCCACACCCAGTATCGACAGTAGTCTGTCGACGATGATCTCGTTGATGCACTCATGACCTACCACACCCTTCACCGGATCAAAATTGGAAAGCTTATAATACTTTTTTACTCCGTCTATAGTCGATTCAGATTTTAAAAAAGTACCGGCTGTTCCACTGGACGAGCGCACGTGAGACCATTTTAAAAACTTCAGATCCTGCGTTTCATTTATAATATCCCTGTTATTCATCTCATTACTCCTTGTATGTCATTTGACGTGCGTCAAATAAATATTTCAAGTTGCAAATCTCGGGATAAAAAGGGTAAAATATAAACGAGAAGGCAGATTTCACTAAAGGGGGTGAAGCATATGTTAAAAGACTGGGTTAAAACAAAAAGACCTGAAGAAGAAGAGATCAATGAACGGCTGGCAAAAAGCCGGGCACAGCTTACAGGGATGCAAATGGCCATAAAAGAAAAGAAGCTTCCCGTGCTGGTGATCTTTGACGGCTGGGGAGCCGCCGGAAAGGGCAGTGTACTGGGGAAGGTAATAAAAAACCTGGATCCCAGATTCTATAAAACGGAATCCCTGTCCAAACCCAGCGAGGACGAGATGCGCAGGCCGTTTTTATACAGATATTTTATAAGGATCCCTGAAGCAGGCAAGTTCTCATTTTTTGATGAAAGCTGGATGGGCGAGGTCACCTCAGACTATCTTCATGAGAATATCAGTCAGGAGGACTACCACCGCAGGCTCACTTCCATAAAGAGATTTGAACGGACGCTGACAGACAACGGATACCTGGTGGTAAAATTCTTC
>JAGDCK010000179.1 GCA_017958585.1 Lachnospiraceae bacterium | reverse complement strand
TAATAAAGCACCAAATACGCAGATCAGATTCTTTTTCTTCATATTTTTACCGGCCCTCCGAGAAAAAACTTTATGTTTATTCTTTTATCTGATCTGAAGTTCTACACATCTGTAGTTCTGCAAATCTGTAGTTCAACAAAAAATCTGTTATATCCCTCACTGCTCTCCGCCCAGATCTTTCCGCGGTGCCTCTCCACAATCCCTTCAGCAATTGAGAGCCCCAGGCCGTAGCTGTGATCCATACTCCTAACCTTATCCGTGCGGTAAAACCTCTTAAATATATTTTTAAGATCCTCTTTGCCTATGGCTTCGCCACGGTTAGACACTTCGAGAACGCAAGTCTTAGCATTTTTGCTAAAAAGTTTTAATTTCACATCCCCTTTTTCCAAAGTATATTTCACCGCATTGTCCAAAAGGATGCCCACAAGGCGCCGTAGCTGTAAGCCACTTCCGAATGTGCTTATATCCGGCGCTATATCGTAAGATAACGTAAGGCCTTTTTCAAAAAACACGGGTTCAAAAGTCATGACAGTTTCAGACACTATATCACTTAGATCCTCATTTTTAAACTGTTCCGCGCTGCCGGCGTTATCAAGTCTTGCAAGGTCCAGAAGGCTTTCCACCAGGCCTCTCATCTGATGCGACATGGTAAGAATATTACTTGATAAGATCTCTCTGTCCGATTCCGGGCAGTCCTTTTCATGCAGAAGGTCCGCATCAGTCATGATAACAGTAAGGGGAGTCTTTAGTTCATGCGAAGCATCCGCCACAAACTGCTTCTGCTGTTCCCATGCTTTTTCGATGGGTTTAACCGCCCATCTTGCAAGGAAAATACTGACAAGCAGGAATATGAAAAAGGCAATGCCTCCAATCATAAAAAACGCCTGCACGAGATTTTTAAGCGTGGACTTTTCGCTGGTCATATCCACAAATACGATCAGTTTTCCCGCAGGCAGTTCCTCCACAGAAAACCTTAAGCTATATTCCTTTAATACCCCGATATGATCATCTGTGGAAAGCACCTCGTTAAGAAGACCCTCCAGATATTCCTCATCCGTGGTCTCAACGTATCCGCCTCCAAGCTTTAATACCTCGCCGTTTTGTCCGATCAGAACACTCATGTAGGGGAGGTTAACATTGTCACGGGGCCTGTTTATGGGCCTTTCCTGCATGGGATCCATCGATACCATTCGCATCATCTGCAGGCTTTCACGCTCTAAATTTTTCACGGTTGAATAATATATCATTCCGAATATGATCCCGAGCATTATGGATACTATGGCCATAATCACAAGGACAAACTTAATGCGGAGTTTCCTTAGCATTCTTCATTAACCTCCAAATGATATCCCAGTCTGCGGATGGATTCTATCCGTATATTGGAACCGATGGCTGCAAGTTTTTTTCTCAAAAAACCAATATATACTTCGACATTATTTTCCGTAGCATTTGATTCATATCCCCAGATCTTTATGAGGAGCGTCTCCTTTGAAAGATTCTTTTCTCCCGATTGCAATAAAAAGCGCATCATATCAAACTCTTTTTCACTGAGGCGAATAGTCCTGTCATTGCAGGAAAGGATCCCGGTGGATAGGTCAAGACCTGTATTTCCAAAAATCATCTCATCCACCTGCCCTCCCTGGCGACGAAGCAGTGCATTTACGCATGCCAGGAGTTCCCCCGTGTCAAAGGGCTTTGTGAGATAATAGTCAGCCCCGGCGTTAAGTCCGGTTATCCGGTCCTCCAGCTCGGACTTTGCCGTAAGCATGAGGATCGGTGTATTGCAATGCTTCTCCCTGACTTTTCTCGCCACGCTGTAGCCATCCATCTCGGGCATCATCACATCAAGTATCAAAAGATCATATATTCCAAGCTCTGCGTATTCCTCTCCGGTCTTCCCGTCATAAACACAGTCCACATCAAACCCTTTTCGTTCCAAAAGGCGTTTTACGGAATCCGCAAGAAGCTTTTCATCTTCGATAATAAGTATCTTCATATGTTCCTCCGCCGTTTATTTCTTTTATTATACTACTTTACCAACCTTAATTGAAACTTAAAAAAGACACAGAATGTTCACAGGGCTTTTCAGTTTCATTTAAGTTTTGACGCATATACTTAAAGCAACTTATAAAGAACGACGGCGTTTTCAAAAGGCGCCTGTCAGGAAAGGAGGATTAATGAAATTCAGACATGAATTAAAACACGAGATAAATCTGTCGGACATGCTCACTCTTCGCACCAGGCTCTCATCCATCATGAAGCCGGATCCCCATGCAACCGCCGGCAGATACAAGATCAGAAGTCTTTATTTTGATGATATATCCGACTCGGCACTCATGGAAAAGATTAACGGCACAAACGCCAGGGAGAAATTCCGTATCCGTTTTTATAATGAGGACGATTCCTACATAGTCCTTGAAAAAAAGACAAAGATCAACAATCTCTGTTCAAAAGAAAGCTGCAGGCTTTCAAAAGAAGAAGCACAGATGATCCTGGACGAGGATGTGGAATGGATGAAAGACGCGGACAGGCCCCTGTGCGCAGAGCTTTATTCAAAGATGGCATGGAAGGGACTTAAACCAAAGACCATCGTGGATTATACCAGGGAACCCTTTGTATTTTCCGCAGGGAACGTCCGGGTGACAATTGATTATGATATTCGAACCGGTGCATTCAGAACGGACTTTTTAAACCCCGAAACCCTGACTCTCCCCGCAGGAGCATCCCCCATAATCCTGGAAGTAAAATGGGACGAATTCCTTCCGGAGATCATCAAAGAAGCTGTCCACATAAACGGAAGACACAGCTTTTCATTTTCAAAATACGAACAATGCCGTATCTACGGCTAGAAAAGGAGACAATAAAAAATGACATTCAATGATATTTTTAAATCAAGCTTTCTGGAAAACATATCCGCCGTAAGCCCCTTGGATATGATACTGACCCTGCTTCTTGCCTTTGGCATCGGGCTTTTTATATTCTACATTTACAAAAAGACCTATCAGGGTGTTATGTTTTCATCATCCTTCGGAGTGACCTTGATCGCCCTTACGATGATCACTTCCCAGGTCATTCTGGCAGTCACATCAAACGTGGTGCTGTCCCTTGGAATGGTGGGTGCCCTCTCAATCGTCAGATTCCGTACAGCCATCAAGGAGCCTCTTGACATCGCATTTTTGTTCTGGTCAATCGCAGCCGGTATCATCCTGGCAGCCGGAATGATCCCCCTTGCAGTCATCGGAAGCGTTGTGATCGGTGTGATACTGCTCATATTTGTAAATAAAAAATCGCATGTTAACCCCTATATCGTCGTACTCTCCTGCTCTGATCACGATGCGGAGAAAAAGGCAACAGAATACATTAATTCCCATGTGGAACGCTGCGTTGTGAAATCAAAATCCGCAAAGAGCGGTATCGTGGAACTGAATATGGATATCAGATTAAAAGATGACAATACCGACTTTGTGAACGCCCTGGATGCCATTGACGGCGTAAACAGCGCGGTTTTAGTAAGCTACAACGGCGAGTATATGGGATAAGGAGAAATATATGTCAACTGACAAGCATATTGATAAAACCATCCTGGGCTTTGTGTGCCTCGTCATCGCAGTCACCCTCGTATTCATGCTGATCGACACAACTGCGTTCACATCGGATGCAAAAAGCATGAAATATGAAAGTACGATCTTTGACACATCCTATGTTCACAAGATAGATATTGTGATGGATGACTGGGATTCCTTTATCGAAACCTGTGAAAATGAAGAATACAGCTACTGCACAGTGGTGGTGGATGGAAAACAATACAAAAACATAGCTATCAGGGCAAAGGGAAACACTTCTCTCTCCAGCGTGAGCGCAATGGACAGCGAAAGGTACAGCTTTAAGCTGGAGTTTGACCATTACGATGAGGGTACCACCCTTGACGGACTGGATAAGCTATGCCTGAATAACCTCATCCAGGACAATACCATGATGAAGGACTATCTCGTATACAGTCTCATGGATGACATGGGTGTGGATGCACCTCTTTGCAGCTATGCCTATATCACCGTAAACGGAAATGACTGGGGACTGTACCTTGCCGTTGAAAGCGTGGAGGACAGCTTCCTTACCAGAAATTACGGTGAAAACTACGGGGATCTCTATAAACCTGACAGTACGGGATTTGGCGGTGGTCGAGGTAACGGAAAAGATTTCAATATGGACTCCGAAACCCTTGAAAAACTTCGAAATGGCAATACAGACGCCGATAACCTTCAAGAGCTTCGAGATCTTGATACAGATACCGACGATCCGGAACAGTTTGAACAATTTAAGGAGTTTATGGAGCAGCAAAGCTTTCCTCAGCGGGAAAATGGCGGAATGTTCGGAGGATTCGGCGGTGGAATGGGAAGCGACGATGTAAAGCTTAAATACACGGACGATGACCCTGACAGCTACTCAAATATATTTGATAATGCAAAAACAGATGTCACCACCCAGGATAAAAACAGACTTATAAGCGCCCTCAAAAATCTCTCTGAAGAAACAGACCTTGAAACCACGGTGGATGTGGATGAAGTGATCAGTTATTTTGTGGTACACAATTTTGTGGTAAACGGCGACAGCTATACCGGAAGCATGATCCACAACTATTATCTTTACGAAGAAGAGGGAAAACTTTCCATGATCCCCTGGGACTATAACCTTGCCTTTGGCAGTTTCCAGAGCGCGGACGCATCGGAAAG
>JAGDCK010000020.1 GCA_017958585.1 Lachnospiraceae bacterium | reverse complement strand
GGGAAATTTGGCCATCACCTCTGCGAGAATCTGCTTGAGCTTGGAAATGATGTCATGATCGTGGACAGTGATGAGGAAAAGGTTAGAGACCTGGTTCACAAGGTAACAAATGTGCAGATCGGCGACTGCGCTGATCCTGCCGTGGTTGACAGCCTCGGTGTAAACAGCTTTGACATAGTATTTGTGTGCATAGGATCCAATTTCCAGAGTAGTCTGGAGATCACATCCCTTGTAAAGGAAAAGGGCGCAAAGAAAGTTATCAGCAAGGCAAACAGAGATGTAAATGCCAAGTTCCTCCTAAGAAACGGTGCGGATGAAGTAATATACCCTGACAGGGATATCGCCGAAAAACTTGCAAAGAGATGCACCATCAATCATGTTTTTGAATATATAGAACTGGATGATGACTATTCGATCTATGAGATAAATGCACCGAAAGAGTGGGTGGGTCACTCCATCAAAGCCCTGAACATCAGGCAGAGATACGAAGTGTCCGTAATAGGCATCAAAAACGAAGAGGGCCTGAATATAATGCCTTCCGCAGATTATGTATTTGACGATGCCGATCACGTGATGGTGCTTGGAATGAGCGCTGACGTGGAGCCGCTTCTCAGAAAGATAAGATAGGAAATATCACAAATATGGCAAATAAACATTATATTTGCCCTGTTTAATGCTTCGTGGTATTATTATGAACAGAATTGTTTATTAAAGGCAGGACTTACAAAAAATGAGTGAAAAAGAATCAAAACATTTTATTGAAAATATCATCGACAAGGATCTGGCGGAAGGCGTTTATGATACCGTTCATACACGTTTCCCTCCCGAGCCCAACGGATATCTCCATATCGGCCATGCGAAGAGTATCATCTTAAACTACGGACTGGCAAAGGAATATGGCGGAAAGTTCAACATGAGATTCGACGATACCAATCCCACCAAGGAAAAGAGCGAGTTCGTTGAATCCATCAAAAAGGATATCGCCTGGCTTGGCGCAGACTGGGAGGACAGACTCTTTTTTGCATCTGACTATTTTGAGCAGATGTATGAAGGCGCAGTGAAGCTTATCAAAAAAGGTAAGGCTTACGTTTCAGACCTTTCAGCTGATGAGATCAGAGAGTACAGAGGAACACTCACAGAGCCCGGAAAAGACGATCCGGGTCGTGAGAGAAGCATTGAAGAAAACCTTTCACTTTTCGTGGACATGAAAAACGGCAAGTTTGCCGACGGTGAGAAGGTTTTAAGAGCAAAGATCGATATGGCTTCCTCAAATATGAACATGAGAGACCCCGTTATCTACCGTGTGGCTCATATGACACATCACAATACAGGTGACAAGTGGTGCATCTATCCCATGTATGATTTTGCTCATCCCATTGAGGATGCCATCGAGGGTATCACCCATTCCATCTGTACCCTGGAGTTTGAAGACCACAGACCTCTTTACAACTGGGTCGTTACGGAGCTTGAATATCCTCATCCTCCCAAGCAGATCGAGTTTGCAAAGATGTATTTAAAGAATGTTGTAACCGGAAAGAGATATATCAAAAAACTGGTGGAGACAGGCATTGTGGACGGATGGGATGATCCCAGACTCGTATCCATAGCAGCCCTCAGAAGACGTGGTTTTACCCCCGAATCCATCTGGAAATTCGTGGAGATGAGCGGTATCTCAAAGGCAAATTCCACAGCTGACTATGCGGCTTTGGAATATTGTATCCGTGAGGATTTAAAGCCTGCCGTACCCAGAATGATGACGATCCTCGATCCCATCAAGCTTGTGATCGACAACTATCCCGAAGGACAGACCGAGATGTTGACAGGAGTAAACAACCCCGAGAACGAGGACCTTGGCACCAGAGAAATCCCCTTCGGAAAAGAACTTTACATAGAGCGCGAGGACTTTATGGAGGAGCCTGTAAAGAAATACTTCAGACTTTTCCCCGGAAATGAAGTCCGTCTGATGTATGCTTATTTCGTAACTGCCACCAGCTGCGAAAAGGACGAGAACGGTAATGTCACAGTGGTTCACTGTACTTACGACCCTGCCACAAAGGGCGGAGACAGCCCCGACGGCAGAAAAGTAAAGGGAACCATTCACTGGGTTAACGCATCCACAGCAGTGCCCTGTGAAGTGAGGCTCTACGAGAATATCATTGATGAAGAGAAGGCCGACGAAGCAGGATCAACCTACGACGAGAACGGAGATCTCTATCTGAATCCCAATTCTCTCGTGGTTAAAAACGGATTCGCGGAGCCTGCACTCAAAGATGCCAAGGCATTTGACAGATTCCAGTTTGTACGTCAGGGATTCTTCTGCGTGGATTACAAGGATTCCACTGATGAAAAGAAGGTATTCAACAGGATCGTTTCTCTTAAGAGTTCATTTGTACTGCCAAAGAATAACTGATAGTAAAAAAATGATCATGGAAAGGTGAAAAGAATGGCCGGATTATTATCGGGATTAGGAGCACTTGGATTGGGAGATCTTGAAAACACAGAGATCTTTGAAGATAAAAAGGCTGCCGAGGCAAAGAAAAAAACTGCCGAGAAAGCGGTTCTCACCGTGGATGAAAAGGATCTCATCTATGATAAGCAGTTTAAATGCCCTGTATGTGAGAGAGTTACCGCTTCAAAGATCATGAAGACGGGTAGGGCAAAGCTCCTTGGCATGGACGAGGATTTGAAGCCCAGATACGAGGGTATCGAGAGTGTGAAATATGATGTCATTCTCTGTACCGCCTGCGGTTATGCGGCTCTCAGCAAGTTTTACGGCACTCTTATGAGTTCTCAGATAAAGCTTATAAAGGAAAACATCTGCGGCAAGGCAAAACTTTCGGATTATAATACCGACACATATTCTTTTGACCAGGCCATAGAGAGATACAAGATGGCACTGGTAAATTCAGTTGTCAAAAAAGGAAAGACCAGCGAAAAGGCTTATATCTGCTTAAAGACTGCATGGCTTATGAGAGGATATGCAAGTGAGCTTGCAAAGACTCCCGGCAATGAGTCCAAGATAGAGGAACTTAAAAATGCCGAGCTTGAAAATCTCACCAATGCATACGAGGGGTTCGTGGAAGCAAGAAAAACCGAGAATTTCCCCATGTGCGGAATGGATGAGAGCACCATGGATGTGCTCCTTGCAGAGATATCCTTTAAGTTAAAGAAATATGATGTGGCAGGCAAACTCGTTTCAAGCCTCCTGTCATCAATTTCAGCATCCGCAAGGATCAAAGATAAGGCAAGAAACTTAAAGGCCAGAATCCTGGAGGAAGTAAAATCCGCCGAGTGATCAGTTTAGGACAACGGCGTTTAAAATCATATATTGACTGTAAAGCGGTTGTAGAGTACAATTTAATTACAAAAGAGGTGTTGCCGTAGTTCACGGTTGACCCTCAAACATGGGTTATAAAGAAATAACCGCTAATCCTTGGTCGGGAGCGGTTATTTCTTTTTCTTTTGTTCGCTTCCGAACATGTATCCTAACTTAAACACCGCTATCGAAAAGGACAGCAATGCCATTAAATCGAACACTGTCATAGGCATCCCTCCTTTCGTTAAGTCGGAGGGTGAAAAAGATTCCCTCCGCGAAAATTGGAGGGTCAACCGCTAACCGTATAGCAACACCTCTGCAGGATTAATCTGCAACTATATTATAGCAGACACATGATGTTAACACAATATAAAAACAAACAAATGTTCGCAAAAGATCTTAGAATTTTCGGCGCTTTTTGGTCACGCTAAGGATGGTGAATAAAAAAACTTCTATGCTCTCAAAAGCATAGAAGTTTTGTTTTTTTATTCATTTGTGATTAAGTGGTATCAGGGAATTAAAGGTCTTCGCTGCCTTCTTCGGGAGTGTCGTCTGCGGGCTCTTCTCTGAAGTCTTCCTCAAAATCATCCTCGGAGGTATCCTCCTCGTCAAAGAATTCTTCCACCTCGTCGGCTGCCTTTTCAACAGCTTCGCTCACTGTCTCGGAGAGGGGAACGAAATCCTTGTCCTCTTTTTTTACATCTTCATCTTCGTCGTCATTCTCATTAAAGAGGTCAACATATTTTCTGCCGGAAGCTTTCTTTACATGAACTTCTCCGGAATCCTCGAAATCATCGAAGTCGTCATCGTTTAATTTAGCAAGAGCTTCCTCTGTATTTTTGTAAGCAAGATATGCAGCCGCTGCGATGGTTCCTACCGCTGCGGTAAATAAAACCAGTTTCCCAAATTTCTTAGCCATGTTTATACTCCTTTCGAAAGGGTGTCATAGGAATATATTAATACGAAATCGATAAAAAATAAAGTAAATTATTGATAAAGTTGACGAAAATTTACCGATTTGGTCAAAATAGATTGAAAGAGAAATTTTGCTGTGATAAACTCATGTTTACCCGCAAAGATGGGTAGATTTACGGCAGAAAAACCTGCCGGCGGTAATGGGGAAGCACGATGAACGAGAATTTTTTTGATATAGAAAAAGAGAAACAGGACAGGATCATAAATTCCGCACTTAAGGCATTTGCTCTTCAGGGATACAAACATGCCAGCACGGAAGAGATCGCAAAGGATGCAAATGTCAGCAAAGGCCTGGTATTTCACTATTTTGGAAGCAAGGTCGGCCTTTACAGATTCGTGTACGATTTCTCGGTAAAATATATGACTTATTTTCTGCAACAGACCGTAAATTCCAAGGAGACGGATTTTTTCATGTTGCACAAGGAGTGCATGCTGGCGGAGCTGTCAGCTGCCAAAAAGTACGAGTATATGCTGCTCTTTCTCGAGACCTGCAGATATGAGGATGTGAAGGAAGCCCTTGTGGCAACGGAAGGCCTTATGGATCTTCTTGACGCAGCTTACGGTGAGATCATGGCCCTTGTGGACAGATCGAAATTTAAAGACGACATCGATCCCGACAAAATGATCAAGACAGTGCAGCTTTTCTTTAAGGAAAAGCGCAGGGAAGAGATAGCAAACCACAGCTTCCAGGCAAGGGAATTCTATCTGGAAGCCTCGGAATACCTTGATATGTACAAAAGAATCGCGAGCAAGTGATGATCACTTGTTCATCTTATATACGGGGTCTGCGGGATATCCGCCCTTTAATTTCTGCATACCCCTCTGGATCGCATCTCTGGAGTTTTTCCAGTCTGCGTCTTTGTTCACATAATCGAATTTTTCCACCATCCAGGATACATCTTCAAAGACTCTCTTCATGTTTTCCATCATGAGGGGAACGCATTCTTCATAAAAACTTTCCTTGTTTTTATCATTTAACTTTTCATCCGCCGCAAGGCACATATCCTTGAAATGAGGCAGGCAAAAGCCCTTTGAATTCTTTATTTTTTTCGCAAACTCGGGATCCTTTTCATACAGATAGAAAAAAGTATCCATGTATCTGTCGTAATGATCCTTGAAAATATTGCAAAAATAGCATGAATCCTCTTTCTCCGAGATCCAGTTTACTATGGGGTTTGTGCTTTCGCCGTTCTTTTTCATCTTTTCCCTGAAAGAGATCTTCGGGGGCTTGTATCCCTCCATGTTTTTCTTCATTCCCTCCAGGATCCGCATATAGTGGGTTTTAAGTATCCACGCATTTCCGAGAGTGTTTCCGTAGGTGTACATCTTTTTGAAATGCTCCCTGCAAAAACCGGCCTTGTCGGTGAGGTCCCTCATGTCGGCCTCCATGTATGAGGAGCCGTTTCCAAGCACAAAATCAAGGGTATCCTGCTCCAGTTTTCTCTCTATAAAGCAAAAGGGGCATTCATCATTTGCTGCCACTGCCTCATTTAACGGAATCGTATATAATTTCTCTTTCATGATTTAATTATCCTTTCAAAATAACCCTATGGGATTAAGAGAGCGCTCTTTAAATATTGTATGATAAATCCTTACTTTGGGCAAACAGAAAAAATTATAAAATAACTGATGTTTTTTAATGTGAATATCTTTACAAATTTTCGTCTCTATGTAATAATATCTATCGGTGCAGGAATGCACACAGACTAAATATAAATCCAGCTTATGAGTTGCCGGTTGCTATACTGGCCGTGCACATTGTGCACGGTATTTTTTTGGGCAAAAACCGGGAAAAACTCTGGAAAAAATGGGAGGAAAAGTTTATGAAAATGATCTACAACGTAGAAGACAAGCCCAAATTCGGACAGACACTTGTCTTCGCACTGCAGCAGGTTCTCGCAATTTTGGCTGCAACAATCGCCGTTCCCGCAATCATCGGAAACGGAATGAGCCCTTCGGCAGCACTTTTCGGTGCGGGCGTCGGCACAATCGTTTATTTATTGTTCACTCAGTTTAAGCGCCCCGTATTCCTTGGTTCTTCATTTGCTTTCATCGGTTCAATGTTTGCGGCATTTGCAGGCGGTGTTTCAGCAAGCCTTGGATTCCTCGGTCTGATCATCGGTGCCGCTTTTGCAGGTCTCGTATATGTGGTTATCGCCATTATAGTTAAATTTGCAGGTGTTAAGTGGATCAACAAGATCATGCCCGCAGTTGTTATCGGACCTACAGTTGCAATCATCGGACTTTCACTTGCGGGAAATGCCATCGGTGACCTTCAGAAGGGTAATGTATTGACAGCTGACGGTGTTCAGGCAGCATCAGTTTATGTTTGCCTTATCTGCGGTCTTGTAACCTTGTTCGTTACTATGGCTTGCTCAGTATTCGGCAAGAAAATGGTAAAGATGATTCCCTTCATAATCGGTATCTGCGCAGGTTATGCTGTAGCAGCAATCTTTACTCTTATCGGAAACAGCACAGGTATGGATGCTCTTAAAGTTATCGACTTCTCCAGATTCGGATCAATGCAGTGGGTACCTTCATTCACATTCGTAACAGCTTTCTCAGGCGGTTATGAGTTCGGTGAGATCGGTTCCATGGCAGCTTATATCGGAACCATCGCAGTAGCTTACATCCCTGTTGCATTCGTAGTATTTGCAGAGCATATCGCTGACCACAAGAACCTTTCATCCATCATCGAGAGAGATCTTCTCGAGGATCCCGGTCTTTCAAGAACACTTCTCGGAGACGGTGTAGGTTCGGCAGTAGGTGCATTCTTTGGTGGATGTCCCAACACCACATACGGTGAGTCCGTAGGCTGTGTTGCAATCTCCAGAAACGCTTCCGTAGTTACTATCCTGGTAACCGCGCTTATATGTATCCTTGCATCATTTGTGGCTCCTTTTGTAACCTTCCTTTCAACGATCCCCAGCTGTGTAATGGGTGGTGTCTGCATCGCTCTCTACGGCTTCATCGCTGTAAGCGGTCTCAAGATGATCCAGACAGTAGATTTAAATGAGAACGGAAACCTCTTCACAGTATCCGTTATCCTCATCGCAGGTATCGGCGGACTTGTGATCACATTCGGTGCCGTAACTCTCACAGAGGTTGCATGTGCACTTATCCTCGGAATCATTGTAAATGCAGTTTTCAACAGAAAAAAAGCTGCTGACAAGACAGAGGAATAAACTTTTCATCATAAGCTTAAGACTAAAATAAATTTTCGGGCCATCCCTTGCAGGTGTAGGGGATGGCTTTTTTACTTGAGGAAATTGCTTTGCATTCCTCTAAAGTAAAAAGCGCTCCGCTATGGATGCGCACTCGCGCGATCCCCTCGGGCGCAAAAGAGTCGCCCGGGACTCTTTGTAAAATATTCACAAACGGTGGAGTGTATGTTAAGATTAATCTGCGTGAATTAATTGGAATGGAGGTCATTTATATGGCAAAGGATTTACCCTTAAGAAGCGAGGTAAAGGTGGAGGACACCTGGAAACTCGAGGATATGTACCAAAGCAAGGAAGCTTGGGAAGCTGATGTGGCAGAATGTGTCCGCATCGGAGATGAGATAGCAAAATTTGAAGGAAAGGTCTGCGAGAGCGCAAAGACTTTAAAAGAGGTCCTGGACCTGGATACAAAAGTGGATTGGATGCTGACATTTGCATATGACTATGCGGCAAGACTCCATGATCAGGACACTGCAGATACAGAGCATCAGGCTATGAGTGCAAAGATCTTTATGACTTACTCTCAGGTTGGAGCTCAGACTTCATTTATCGCTCCTGAGATCGTTGATCTTGACGATGCTGTTCTGGAAGGATTTTACAAGGAACTTCCGGAACTTGAGTTCTACAGAAAATATATAGATGAGATCAGACGTCTGAAGGCCCACAGACTTTCAGCAGAGCTTGAAAAAGTTATTGCCATGACTTCAGAGATGGCAAACACTGCATCCGATGCAAGGGGTATGCTTGACAATGCGGATATGGAATTCCCTGAGATCACCGATGCAAACGGCGAAAAGACCAGGATCACCCACGGCCGTTACGTTCGCTTCCTTGAGAGCGCTGACAGAAGGGTTCGTAAGGAAGCCTTTGAAGGTCTTTACAGCGAATACAAGAAATATTTAAACACCTATGCC